>NZ_JBSYHW010000030.1:0-33078 GCF_056108345.1 Cyanobium sp. NIVA-CYA 375
GGCTCCAATAGTGCACCTCGCCGCTGGCGAGGGTGCGCTCGATCGCCTGCTGGTTCATCCAGGCCACCATCAACACGGCGCCATCGAGCCAGTCCTGGGCAACCGCGGGGATCAAACCAGCTTCGTTGAAGCGCAAGGCCCCAATGAATTGAGGGTCTGGGGGCTGAAATACTGCTGACAAGGCCCTTGCGCTGCTGCTGTCCCGATCCTCACCCATGCCCACTCCGGCCTACAGCTGCAGTAAAACTTTCAGCGGTTATCCCTGTTGCCATCGCCAATGGCGCCACCAGGGCCACTGCCGCTTCGTGCATGGCTACAGCCGCAGTTTTAGCTTCTGGTTTCGGGCCCATCAACTCGACGACTGTGGCTTTGTGGTGGATTTTTCCAGCCTGAAACAGCTCGAAGCCCGGCTGGCAGATCAATTCGACCACACCTTTCTGGCCAATGCCGATGACCCCCTCCTCTCGACCTGGCGCCAGCTGCACGACCAGGGCGCCCTCGACCTGAGGGTGATGGCCAATGTGGGCATGGAGGCCAGCGCCGAGCTGGTGTGGGGCTGGGCCAACGAACTGCTGCACGGCCGCGACAGCGGCCGCAGCTGCTGCTGGAAGGTGGAGGCGAGGGAAAACGAGAAAAATGCCGCCTGTTTTGAAGCCCTGCCGGCGTGGTTCAAACCCTGACATCAAGCCAGCAATGACTGGGCCAGGGGCGCGAGGCTCCTAACTTGCGCCTCAATGGACCGCCACCGCCCGATGGGCCGCTTGCTCCAACTGCTGTCTGCTGATTGATGCTGCCCGCTGTCGCCCTGGCTGGGCCCAGTCGCAGTAGTGGTGGGGTTCAGGCGCTACATCCCACCAAGGCCGCGGCCGAAAAAGCAGCTCAGCAGTTCCACTGCACCGGAGCGCACCAGATGGACGATCAATCGATGCCCTGCGCCACCCATCCCGAGATCCATGATGTCCATCCCTGCGGGTTGCTCTTGGCACAGCTGGCCACCGCCTGGGCGATTTTTCAGGGTCTGCTGCTCGAAGCCCTGCCGTTTCTGCTGATTGGCGTCGGTATCGCCAGCCTGGCCCGCTGGCTGGCGCCTGGAGGTGCCTGGCTGCGGCAGCTGCCCGGCCACCCCCTGCTGGGGCCCCTCACAGGAGCCGCCCTTGGCTTTGCCCTACCCGCTTGTGAATGCGGCAATGTGCCGGTGGCGCGGCGGCTGCTGGCCGGTGGCGCCCCGGTTGGCACGGCCCTGGGCTTTTTATTTGCCGCGCCGGTGCTGAATCCAATCGTGCTGGCCAGCACCTGGGCCGCCTTCCCCAACCAGCCCTGGCTGCTGGCGGCCCGCCCTGGATCAGCCCTGCTGCTGTCGGTGCTGCTGGCCACCGTGCTGCGCCTGCTGCCCGAGGCCGAATTACTAGATCCGGTGCTGCTCGAAGAAAGGCGGCTGAGTCAGCCCTTGGCCCAGGTGGGGCTGCTGGAGCGTCGCAGCGGGCTTGTCGGAGCCATCGGCGCCAAGGTGCAGCCCCTCAAGGTGGCGCGGCCGCCCTTGCAGGAGGTGCTCCAGCACGGCAGCCGCGAATTTCTCGATCTGGCCGCCCTGCTGGTGCTGGGTTGTGCCATCGCCGCCACGGTGCAAACCCTGCTGCCGCGTAGCTGGCTGCTGGCGGTGGGGGGAGCACCAACCATCTCTGTACTGAGCCTGATGCTGCTGGCGGTGGTGGTTTCGGTTTGCTCCAGCGTCGATGCCTTCCTCGCCCTGGGCTTCGCTGCCCAGGTCACCCCGGGAGCGCTGCTGGCCTTCCTGGTGCTGGGCCCGGTGGTCGACCTGAAGCTGCTGGGACTGTTCAGGGTGTTGTTTAAGCCCAAGGCCATCGCCCTCACCAGTGCCGCCGCAGCGGTGGCCGTGCTGGTGCTGGGGCAATGGGTCAATTTGCTGCGGCTGTGATGCGCGCCTTCGCCCTGGGACTGTGGGGAGCCGTGCTGCTGCAAAGCAGCCTCAGCGGCAGGCTGGATCTCTTGCTCAGCGGCGTTTTCCACCCCTTGGTGGCGCTGAGCGGTGTGGCCTTGCTGCTGCTGGCTGGCCTGCTGCTCAGGGGTCAGGAAAGCCCGCCTCCAGCCCGACGCCAAGCCATCCCCAAAACCTGGTGGCTAAGTGCCGCAGTGGCATTGCTGGTGTTGGCCATTCCCCCCAACCCCTCCTTCAGCACCCTGGCCGCCAACAGGCCTGCCGAGCTGGGCGATGAAACTGAGCTGAGCTTCGTGCTGCCGCCAGCCCAGCGCAGCCTCACCGATTGGGTGCGCTTGCTGCGCAGCCAACCCGACCCCAGCCTCTACGCGGGTGATCCCGTGCGGATCAGCGGCTTTGTCTTGCCCCAGCCTGGTGAGCCCCCCCAGCTAGCCAGGCTGCTGGTGCGCTGTTGCCTCGCCGATGCCACCCCGGTGGGCCTGCCTGTGCGCTGGCCGGCCGGCCAGACGCCCCGGGCGGATCAATGGCTGGCGGTGGAGGGCACCATGGCTATTGAAGAACGCAACGGCCAGAGCCGCAGCGTGGTGGTAGCGCAGCGAATCACACCGATTGCCCGGCCCAAGCGGCCCCTGGAACCATGAAGGCCACGGGGCAACGGATCACGTTGGTGCTGGCGGCTGGACTCGCCCTGGCCTTACTGCAGCAACAACTACTGCTACGACGCCCACCCCGGCTGCTGGAGCTGGAGTCAAGCAGCGCCAGCTCCGGTCCAGCGGCCCTGGACCTGCGCTTCAGCCGACCGATGCGCAGATCCAGCCTGGCGGTCTCCAGCAGCCTGCAACCCCAGCTGGCCTGGACGTGGCTGGGGGAAAGCAACCCCCTGCGCCTGCTGCTGCTTCCAGGCCAAACCATCCCCGGACCATTGCGGTTGCTGCTGGCAGGGGTCGACCGCCGCAACCTGCCGCTGGGCCGCCAGCAGTGGCTCTGGGATCCCCGGCCGCGCTTGCTGGCGGTGGTGCCCGTTGCCGGCGGCGAACAGCTGCAGCTGCAACGGCGCGATGGCAGCTGGCAGGCGCTGACCCCGGTGTGGCCGCAGCTGGCCCAAGTGCAGCCCCTCGGCAACGGTGCCGGTGTGGCCGTGCTCAGTGGTGATGGCATGGGCAGCCACCGTCTCTGGCTGCTGCCGCTGCAGCAACACAACCTGGTGCGCGAACCGCGGCGCCTCTCCGAACCCGTGGCGGGTGGGCTTCAACCCCTAGACGATGCAGCGCTGCTGTTTGCCCACCTGAGCAGCAACCGACGCGGCGACCTGCTGGTGCAATCGTCCACCACCGCCCTGGATCCGGGCAGCACCAGCGTGCGTACCGCCCAGGGGCGCCAATGGCCCCTGCCCCACTCTGCTTCTGGCCCCATGCAGCTGCTCCCCGAGGGAGGCGGGGTGGTGGTGCCTGAACTGGAAGGCCTCACCCTGCACAACCTGCCGGGCCAGCCCCAGCGGCGCCAGCTGCTGCCCGGTAGCCGGGAACTCAGCAGTTTCTGCCCCGTGAGCGGCCGCGCCCTGCTGGTGCGTCACTGGCCCGACTACCGGCGCTCCCTAGAGCTGGTGGAGCCGGGCCAACCGCCGCGGCAGCTTTGGATCGGCAGCGAAGCCGTCCTGGCCAGCGCCTGCGACCGGGGTGGAGATCGGGTCTGGCTGGTGGTGAGCAACTGGTCCCAGGGATCCCAGCCCCTGATGCTGGCCCTCGATCGCCGCGGCCAACTGCTCAAGCAACGCTCCTTGAAGGGCTGGGAGGTGGAGCCGGGAGCGCCGATGTTGTTTGATCCCACCCGCCAGCAGCTGCTGCTCACCCTGCGCTCAGGCAGCCACGCCAAGCCGGTGCTGGTGGATGGCAGCAGCCTGAGCCTGCAACCCCTGGCCAAGCCGGTGCGCCTGGCCCTGTGGCTACCGGCAGGCTGAAAGGCGCCGGTGTTGCAGGGAGGCCAGGGGCAGCAGGCCCATGCACAGCACCCCGATCAGGGGGCCGGGCGGCAGGTTCACCGCTGGCTGGATCGCCAGCAGAAAGCCGCCACCGCTGATCCCCATACCCACCAGGGCCGAGCGTCCCAGGGCCTGGCGCAGGCTGGCGGCTCCAGCCAAGGCCACTAGGGCCGGAGCACCCATCAAGGCAATCACCAGCACCACCCCCACGGCGGTCATGGCGCTCACCACCGTGAAGGCCGTCACCAGGGTGAGCAGCAGCCGCAGCCGCTGCACCGGCAAACCAGCACTGGCAGCGCCGATGGGATCCACGCCCAGATACACGTAGTGGTGATAGCGCCAGGCGAGCAGCAGTAGCACCGCCACCAGGGCCAGCAGGCTGCGCAGCAGGTCGGCAGGAGCGGCGGCCAGCAGATCGCCAAACAGCACCGCCTCCAGATCGACCCGGATGTGCAGCAGGGGGATCAACAGCACCCCTAAACCGAGAAAGCCAGCCAGCACGGTGTTGAGCACCGCCTCATCGCCCCCTTCACCAGAACGATCACCGCGGCTGAGCCGCTCCGCCAACAGGGCGCCAGCCAGGCCGCTGATCACCCCACCGAGGCCCGGATCAAGCCGCAGGGCCAGCGCCAGCGCCAACCCCGGTAACACCGCGTGCGACACGAGATTGGCCAGGAACAGGCGCCGCTGCACCAGCAGCAAGGTGCCGGCCAATGGGCAGAGGCCGCCGATCACCAGCGCCAGCACCAGGGGCAGCAGCCACCAAAGAGTCTCCATAGGATCAGCGCACTACGCCCTAGCCACTCTGACCATGCCCTCCCAGGTTGCCGCGTCAAGCGACCGCCAGCAGCTGCTGCTTACGGCGTTGCGCCAAGCCGACCGGGAACTCTCCGGCCAGGACCTGCACGCCCTGCTGCGCCAAGGCTCCCAGCCCATGGGGCTGGCCACGGTTTACCGCCACCTGCGCCAGCTGCAGCAGCGGGGCTGGATCCGTTGCCGCCACCTGCCCAGCGGCGAGGCCCTGTTCGCCCCCACAGAGCGGGACGAACACCACCTCACCCGTGTCGACTGCGGCGCCACGGTGGTTCTTAATAACTGCCCCATGCACGACGTGCACCCAGACGGCGACCAGAGCGCAGGCTTCAAGCTGTTATTTCACACCCTGGAATTTTTCGGGCTCTGCGGAAGCTGTCAGCAGCGCCAGGCCAGCTAGCGCCAGGCCATCAACCGCAGCAGTGGTTGCCTACCCGCAGGTCGCCGAGGGCCTGGCGCACCTGCTGGGGGCTGCCGTCGGCGAGTAGGGAGCGATCGAGCACCAGCACCCGGTCGTAGGCGTCGAGGTCGCGGCCCCAGTCGTGGCTGCTCACCAGCAGGGTGAGACCGGCATCGCGCAGCTGGCCCATCACCTTGAGCAGCTCCGTGCGTGAAGGGGGGTCGATGGCAGCGCAGGGCTCATCGAGCAGCAGCAGCCTGGCTGGCTGCACCAGGGTGCGGGCCAGCAGGGCTCGCTGCTGCTGGCCACCGGACAACTGATCCAGGCGCCGGCCCGCCAACCCGGCCAAGCCAACCCGCTGCAGGGCGGCTTCCACATCGCAGCAGCCAGGACGCTTGGCGGCCATCCGCCCCAGGGCCACCAACTCCCGCACATTGATCGGGAAGTGCCAGGCGATCTCCCCCCGCTGGGGCATCAGGGCCAACTGCTGTCGCGCCAGGGCCAAGGTGAGGGGCTCCCCATCGAGCCGGATCGAACCGCTCTCGATCGGCAGCTGACCCTCAATGGCCTGCAGCAGGGTGCTTTTGCCGGCGCCGTTGGGGCCCACCAGGGCGGTGAGCGTGCCGGGCTCGAGCGCAAAAGCCACGCCGTCGAGAGCCAGCTCGCCGCCGCGGCGCACCCGCAGCTCACTCACCTCAAGCGACACGCAACACCATCAGTGCAACCGCAAACCTAACGACGGTCGAGCACCAGCACCCGCGCTCCCAGCACGAAGTCATCGAGATAGAAAACACCGACACACCCGCCATCAGCAGGGCGTGGGGCCTGGTCAAAGCAGAACGAGCCGCAGCCAGCCCCCAGGTAAAGTTGTGAGAACCATTATCATTCGCGGAACCAGGAGTGCCAGTTGTGACCCGTATCCCCGCTCCCGCAGCTGCCTCTCTCGCTCTGGCATTAGCGGCAGCCGTAGGACTGCAGGCTTGCCGCACTCCCCCACCGGCCGACGTGATCGCTGCCGACGGGGTCCTTTGCGACATCACCCAACGCCTGGCCGCCAGCGACCTACGGGTGAGCTGCCTTTTGCAGCCGGGCGACGACCCCCATCAATTCCGGCTAACGCCCCAGCAGAGCCGGGAGCTCAGCCAAGCCCAGCTGGTACTGATCAACGGCTTCGGCCTCACCCCAGCCCTCGCCGCACTTAGCAAGCCGGGAACAAGCCAAACCAGAACCGTGGCCGTAGCCGAACTGGCCGTCCCCAACAGCCCCGTCCTAGAAGCTGGGCCACCCAAGAGCGCCGATTCCCACCAGCACCATGGCGAGGAAAACCATGACGAGGATGAGCATGCCCATGGCGACCGGGATCCCCACGTGTGGCACGACCCAACCCAGGCGGCAGCCCTGGTAACGGAGGTGGCCCGGCAACTCAGCCAGCTCAAACCTGCCGCCCAAGCCCCCATTGCCGCCCGCACCCAGGCGATGACGGCGACTCTGCAGCAGCTGGACGCCTGGAACCGCCGGCAACTTGCCACCATTCCCACCGCCAGACCCCTGGCCACCGGACACCGGGCCTTTGCCAGCCTGGCCCGGGCCTACGGACTGCAGGAACTGGCGGTGGTGGATGCCAGCAGCAGCAGCGACAACCTACGCCCCCAGGCCTTCCAGGCCGTACTGGAGCAATTGCGGCGCGAGCAGGTGCCGATGCTGTTCGCCGAACAGCTGCCGGCAGGCAAAGCGCTGCAGCGGGTCAGCGGCCTCAGCGGTGTGCCCATCGCCGCCGCACCACTGGTGGCCGATGGTCTGGCAGCGGAACCCGATGGCAACGGCAACCTGGTGGCCACCCTCGCCGCCAACACCTGCCTGATCGTCAACGGCCTGGGCGGCCGCTGCGACGCATCCGGGCAGCAGGCCCTGAGCCAGCGCTGGCAGGCCATCCGCTGACGCCCAGCCAGCAAATTTATGAGAATCGTTCTCATTCTTGCTATAGACTGGCTCCGTGCCCCGCCTCGCAGCCGTGAAAATTCGCCCAATCCTGCTGCTTGCAGCAACTGCTGCTGGAGTACTGGCACCGGTAACCGCAGCTGCCGCTGAATTCGAGCCCGAGCGCTACAGCCGTCAAGAGCTCCATCAGGAGCAAGTCACCGGCATCAGCCAGTTCACCGATCTGCGCCCCACCGACTGGGCCTATCAGGCCCTGACCAACTTGGTGGAGAAATACGGCTGCGTCGCCGGCTACCCCAACGGCAGCTTCAGAGGTGGGCAGGCCATGACCCGCTTTGAGGCCGCCGCCCTGCTCAACGCCTGTCTCGATCGCGTCACTGAAGTGACCGACACGCTCAAGCGCCTGATGGCCGAGTTCGCCCAGGAACTGGCCGTGCTCAAGGGCCGTGTCGATGGCCTCGAAGCAAAAGCGGGCCAAATCGAGGCCAGCCAGTTCTCCACCACCACCAAGCTCTCCGGCCTGGCCACCTTCGTGGTGGGTGGGGTGAGCAACAATCCCGCCGGTGAGCAGGTCACGTTCAACTACGACCTGCAGCTCAACCTCGACACCAGCTTCAGCGGCAAGGATCTGCTGCGCACCGTGCTGCGGGCCGGCAACTTCGATGGCGATCGCAATGCCTTCGGCGGCGGCCTCTCCACCCTGGAGATCGCCTTCCAAGAAGAGGGTGGCCCCGATGTGGTGGGTATCGACAAAATCTTTTATCAGTTCCCGATTGGCAGCCAGTTCACGGCCACCCTCGGCGGCAGGGTGGGCCAGGAAGACATGCTCGCCCTCTGGCCCAGCGCCTATCCCGGCGACACCATCCTCAACGTGCTCACCCTCAACGGTGCACCGCTGGCCTACAACAAAAACCTCGGCCCAGGCCTGGGCCTCTGGTGGCAACAGAACGGTTGGAGCGTGAGCGCAAACTACGTGGCAGGCAATGGTGCCGATTCCTCCCAGGGTCTGTTCAGCAGCAGCTCAGCCGGCACCAGCACCGTGCAGCTGGGCTACGGCCAGGAGAACTGGGGCATCGCCGTGCTCTATTCCTATGTCGAGGCCGGTGTGGGTGTGCCCGGTGCCACCCCCTTCATCACCACCGAGATCGAGGAGAACGGCGTCAACACCAATGCCTTTGCCATCAGCGGCTTCTGGCAGCTGGCCAAGAGTGGCTGGCTGCCCTCGATCAGCGCTGGTTACGGCGTCAACGGCAGCTCCGGCTCAGACCTGCGCACCAGCCAGTCGTGGATGGTGGGCCTGCAATGGAGCGATGTGCTGGCTGAAGGCAACAGCTTTGGCATGGGAGTGGGCCAACCCGCCTTTGCAACCGCCACCCGCAATGGGGCTGCCAGCGAATCCGGCGTGTGGGCTTGGGAGTGGTGGTACCAGTGGCAGGTCACCGACGCCATCTCCGTGACTCCGGCGATCTTCGTGCTCAACAATCCTGGGGGTAATGGGGGTGGTGCCAACCAATTCGGTGCCCTGATCAAAACCAGCTTCCAGTTTTGAGTCGAGCTAATCCCTGCCCCAATGGATTGCTGCAAAGGGTTCCTAGGGTCATCACAGCCACGCCATGCCCCATTCCATGACCGCCAGTGCCACCACCACGGGCCTGCCCGTGACAATCCTCACCGGCTTTCTGGGGGCGGGTAAGACCACCCTGCTCAACCACATTCTCAGCAATCAGCAGGGGGTCAAAACCGCCGTGCTGGTCAACGAATTCGGTGAAATCGGCATCGACAACGACCTGATTGTTGCCACCGGCGAAGACATGGTGGAGCTGAGCAACGGCTGCATCTGCTGCTCCATCAACGGTGAACTGCTCGAGGCGGTGTACCGCATCCTGGAGCGCCCCGATCCGGTGGACTATCTGGTGGTGGAGACCACCGGCCTGGCCGACCCCCTGCCGGTGGCCATGACCTTCCTCGGCAGCGACCTGCGAGATGCCACCAGGCTCGATTCGATCATCACCCTGGTAGATGCCGAAAACTTCAGCGACGAGCTGCTGGAGGGCGAGGTGGCCCGGGCCCAGATCGTGTACAGCGACATGCTGTTACTAAACAAATGCGACCTGGTAGCTGAGGAGCGGCTGGTTGCCCTAGAGGCCCAGTTGCGCGAGATCAAGACCGATGCCCGCATCCTGCGCTCGGTGAAGGGCGAAGTGCCCCTGCCCCTACTGCTCAGCGTGGGGCTATTCGAAAGCGACAAAATCGTTGCCCAGCAGCAGCTCAGCGCCGAGCCAGACCACAGCTCCTGCGACCACGATCACGGCCACTGCGAGCACGAGCATGAGCATGAGCACCACGATCACGACCATCACAAGCACGAGCACGCCGATGACCCCGACCACGCCGCCATCGAGGGATTCACCTCGTTGTCGTTTGCGTCCGAGGGGCCTTTCGCCCTGCGCAAATTTCAGAACTTTCTCGACAACCAACTGCCAGCCGAGCTGTTTCGCGCCAAAGGGATCCTCTGGTTCAACGAAAGTGAGCGCCGCCATGTGTTCCACCTGGCTGGCAAGCGTTTCTCGATCGACGATTCCGACTGGCCAGAGGGCTCAGGACGCAAGAACCAGATCGTGCTGATCGGCAAAAATCTCGACCACACCAAGTTGCGCCAGCAACTGCAGGTGTGCGTTGCCAAAGATTCCGGCAAGGGCTTCGCCTGAGCGGTATACTGACTCAGAGGATCCAGCTAATTTCATGATGTCCACCACCCTGCGCCAACTGGCCCCAGCCGCCGCCGCCGGCCTGGCCCTCAGCCTGTTGTCGACCCTGCCAGCAGGTGCCCATGGTTTGGCAAGCGCAGGCCTGGCTGCAGGAGCAAGCCACCCGCTGCTAGGGCTCGATCACCTGCTGTTGCTGCTTGGCGTTGGCGGCGCTGCGGCCCTGGCCGGCCCATCCATATTGCTAGTGGCCCTGGTTGCAGCTGTGGTCGGATCCTTGTTTGGAGCCTTCGGCGGCAACCTGCCAGGTGCTGAGGTGCTGGCAGCTCTGACAGTGTCAGGACTGGGGCTCACCCTGCTGGCACTGCAGCGCAATCAGCAGGCAAACCTTCTTAACGCTCCGACTCAGGTGCTGGCGGTGATGCTCGCAATCGGAGTCTCCGTCCACGCCATGCTTCATGGCCAGGAAGCTCACGGCAGCGCTGCTGGCTTGCTGGGTTGGTGGCTGGGCGCAGGCCTGACCTCCACAGCAGTGGTAGGAGCCAGCTTCGCAGTGATGCGTCAACTCAGTCCGAGCTGGGGGATACGGCTGGCCGCAGGGCTCAGCCTGGCTGGAGCTCTGCTGGCACTCGCTCCGCTGGTGTAGTAACCGCCCCGAACCGGGCAGCTTTGTTACACAACACCCTGGCCAACCGAGCTACGGTTACGGAAGCCAAATAGAGCGCCATGGCCGAACTGATCCTCTTCTCAGGCGTTCTCGCCTTGTTCGGCCTGGCTTTCTGGCTTGCCACAGACTCCGACGATGACAATGGCGGCGGCGGCCTGATGCAGCCGGTGCTTGTGCCCGTGCGGGTCCAACGCAACCGCTAAGCCAGCTTCAGAATCGGGGTATTGAACCGATCAGCTCCGCCAACCTCCCATGAGACAAGGGAAACGGCAGCCAATCCCCCTGGCCAACCAGGCAACCGTATTGCCAGGTCAGGGCCTGAAATAAACACGCCTCCAGGCAGATCAACTGCAGATCGCCAGGGCCAACAAAGGTCCAGTGTGAGCTCTGAATCAGACAGACGGCCAAAACCATTGGTGATGGAGAATTGCAGCCAAGTGCTCGCCTTGTCAGTGGACAGCAGCACCGATTAAGCGACGGTGATCCCCACCCCACGCCCATGGCAGGGAGTCTGCCTTTCAGCAGCTCGTAATCATGGTGCAAACGCAGATGGCGTTGCAAAGGCAACATTTTCCGCAGACGGCCCTCCACACCTGAATGGGTGACTTTTGATACCCAGATTTGAATCAATACAAGTCCATCGAGGCTTTTGCATCCAATAGAAGTATCCCAGTTGATTTCCTTCCGTTGGGAATCCACTTACTTACTTCTGTTGTGAGGAGTTCATGAATCCGTTCCAGCGCATGTTGCTGGCACCGGCCGCCCTTGGCTTGGTGCTGCCTGCCGTCATCGCCCCCGAAACCGCAGCCGCGGGTGAATTCGCTTCGCTGCATAGCCGTGAGGACATCAGCGCCTACATGGAGCAGCAAGAAATCGACGAACTCAAGGCCTGGCGATCCAAAAATCAGGTAACCAGCGTCAACCAGTTCTCCGACATCCGGCCCACCGACTGGGCCTACCAAGCCCTGAGCAACCTGGTGGAGAAATACGGCTGCGTGGCCGGCTATCCCAATGGCACCTACAAGGGTGGCCAGGCCATGACTCGCTTTGAAGCGGCTGCCCTGCTCAACGCCTGCCTCGACCGCGTCACCGAGGTGACCGATGAACTGCAACGCCTGATGGATGAGTTCAAGAAAGAACTCGCCGTGCTCAAGGGCCGCGTGGATGGCCTCGAGGCGAAGGTGGGGACTATGGAGGCCCAACAGTTTTCCACCACCACCAAGCTGCGTGGTGAAGCTAGCTTTATTATTGGTGGCTTGCCAAATAATAATGCCCCATCAACTGGAGCAAAACAAGATAGAACCACATTCAACTACGATTACCGCCTGAGCTTCGACACCAGTTATACAGGTAAGGACTTATTACGGGGCCGCTTACGTAGTGGAAACTTTACCGCACCTTTCGGCTCCAGCAACAATATCTTCCATCTTGACAAAGCCACTGGAACCGATTCTGACGTCAGAATTGACCGTCTTTTCTACACCTTCCCGGTGGGCAACGAGGTCAAACTGACAGCAGGCGCTCTGGTTCGCAACACCGAACTGCTGTCCTTCCGTCCACAGGTTTACGATTCAGGTCTGCTTGATTTCTTCGGCCTGTCGGGCGCTACTGGCACCTACAACAAAGCTACCGGCTCCGGGTTCGGGTTCCAGTGGAAGCAAAAGGTTGAGAAAGGAAATCCCTTCCTGACCTTCGACGCCAGCTATATCTCAGCTCGAGGCTTTGCCGATTCCTCGATTGGCGCTTTTAGCGAAGATTCAGGAATTAACGTTACAACCCAGTTAGGAGCCCGTGGCCAAAACTGGGGAGCTGCTCTTGCCTATCGCTACGGCAGTGCGGGCTCTCAAGTGGGGCGCGACGGCAACATGGCTGCTGGCTTGCAGACGCTATCAACCGTCACTGGTCAATCCTCTAACAGCGTGTCTATTGGCGCGTTCTGGGAGCCTACGGGCTCTAGCTGGATGCCCTCAATTTCGGCCGGCTATGGCTTTACAGACATAAGCGGTGCTGTCAGTAGCTCCATTCCCAACCAAGGCAACATCCAGTCCTGGATGGTGGGTCTTCAGTGGAAGGATGTGTTCCAAAAGGGTAATAGTGCTGGTTTTGCCTTTGGTCAAGCCCCCTTTGCAAGCAATGCGACCTCGGAGCAATCATCTGAAAGCTTCCTCTGGGAGTTCTTTTACAAGTACCAAGTCACCGACAAAATTTCGATCACGCCGGGCATTTTCTATGCCCCCAGCTATCAAGCTGCTGGTGGCGACAGCACCTGGGGTGGCGTGATTCAGACCACGTTCCGCTTCTGATCGCGTCACGACGCAGCCGGTGTAGCAATTGCTACACCGGCCCCTTGCATTCATTACGGGGCCATCCGACGGCACTCGACATGATTGAGATAGTCCCGATTCAACCCATCTGACATTGGTTGTTATGCGTTTCAAACTCACCGCCATTCCCACCACAGTTCTGGCCACCACAGCTCTCGCCGCTACCACCCTGGCCAGCGCCATCGGTGTGGCCAGCATGGCCCAGAACCGGCCCCAGGAAGTGAATGTCTACTCGGGTCGCCATTACAACACCGACAAACAGCTTTACAGCGAGTTCACCAGACGCACTGGCATCAAGGTGAACTTGCTCGAAGGGAAGGATGACGAACTTATTCAACGCCTCAAGAGCGAAGGCAGCAAGAGCAAGGCCGACCTGCTGGTGCTGGTGGATGCAGCCCGGCTCTATCGAGCCCAGGAGGCCAATCTGTTTCGGTCGATCTCTTCACCGGAACTCAAAAAGGACGTGCCCGCCAACCTGCGGGATCCCGGTGGGCGCTGGTTTGCCCTGACCCGCCGCGCCCGCCCGGTGATGGTCAACATGGCCGCGGTGAACCCCAAGTCGATCCGCACCTATGCCGATCTCGCCAAGCCCGAGTTCAAGGGCAAGCTCTGTCTTCGCAATCGGGCCAGCGTCTATAGCCAGTCGCTCGTGGCCGATGAACTGGTGCGTCGCGGTGCAACGGCAACACGGCAATGGGTCCGAGGCGTTGTTGCCAACATGAAGGAACCCTTCTTCACCTCCGACACAACCATGGTGCGGGCCGTGGGCCAGGGGCAGTGCGGGGCCACCATCGCCAACCAGTACTACCTGGCCCGCCTGCTCAGCGGCGATAACACAGCCGACCGCGCAACCGCCAAGAAGGCGCGTGTGGTTTGGCCCAACCCCACCCACGTCAACGTGACCGCCGGCGGAGTAACCCGCAGCTCCCGCAACCCGGAAGCAGCCCGTCGCCTGCTGGAATTTTTAGCTTCTCCCAGCTCCGGAGAGGGCTATGCCGCCGCCAACAACGAGTACCCCCTGAAGGGCTGGGGCAACAACCCGACCCTCAAGGGATTCGGCACTTTTAAGGCCTCAACGGTCTCCATGGAGCAGCTGGGCCGCCGCAACCGTGAAGCGGTGCAACTGATGACGCAGGCTGGCTGGCAGTAACGACTTGGCATCGCGTTGACGCCCTCCAAGATCATCGGCGCCCCTGCGCAGGGACCGGGCCGCTCCAGCAGCCGGAGCTGGCTCTTACTGGTTGTGATTTTGGCAAGTGGGCTCGCCCTATTGCCCCTGCTCACCCTGTTGAAGGACGTGTTGATCAACAGGGGCGAAAGCAGGCTGGAGCTTGGATTTGACGGGCTCAGACAGGTGCGTGGCACCTTGCTGCTGGTTGCAGGGGAGGGGCTCTTAGGTGCCGTGGTGGGAACTGCCATCGGCTGGCTCACCGCTGTTTGCCGCTTCCCAGGCCGGCGCTGGCTGCGCATCGCCCAACTGGTGCCTATGGCCTTCCCTGCCTACCTGCTGGCCGCCAGCCTGATCGACTGGGGCAGCCACCGGGGCCTGCGCATCCATGGCCTGGGCTGGGCCATCGTGCTGCTCACCCTGGCTAACTACAGCTATGTATTTCTGCTGAGCACCGAGAGCTTCTCTGTTAGTGGCAGGCGGCTACTGGAGGCCAGCCGCAGCCTTGGCGTGGGCCCCTGGAGAAGTTTTTTCGCGTCGCCCTGCCAATTGCCCTGCCCTCGATCGGCGCCGGCATTGCACTCAGCGCCATGGAGGTGGTGAACGATCTCGGCGCAGTGCGACTGCTCGGCGTGCCCAGCCTCTCTGCTGGCATCCTCGATCGCTGGCAGGTGGATGGCGATCCCCAGGGTGCAGCGCTGCTATCACTGGTGGCTCTGGCGATCGTGGCGGTGTTGATCGCCAGCGAACGTCAATTGCGCCAACGCAGTCGGCGCTGGAACCTGGAAGGCGGAACGGGCAGCTCCCACGTTTGGCATCTGGCGGGCTGGCGCGCCGCCCTAGCCCAGTTGTTCTGTGTGCTGCCGCCCCTTATCGCTGTGGCCATTCCAGCCCTCTGGATTCAGCAGGGCTGGCAAGGGCTGCAGAGCGAATCGTTCGCAGAACTGGGCCAGCTGGCAAGCCGCAGCCTCGTTCTTGCCCTGATTGCCACAGGGGTGACCTGCCTGGGTTCGCTGCTGCTGGCCATCTGCCGGCGCTGGAGCCCCCAGCCACTCGTGCAACAGCTCAGCTTTATAGCCGGCTTGGGATACGCCATTCCCGGCAGTGTGCTGGCCCTCGGGCTGATCGTGCTGGGCGGCCCCCTCGGCTTCAGCCCAGTGCTGCTGCTGCTCTGGGGCTACGGCGACCGCTTCATCGCTGTCTCAAAACAGGGGCTTGATGCCGCGCTTGAGCGCATACCCCCGAGCATCGACGAAACGGCGACCAGCCTGGGCTGCGACTGGCTGGCGGTGCTGCGGCGGATTCACCTGCCCCTGCTGCGGGGGCCGCTGCTAGTGGGATCCCTGCTGGTGTTTGTAGATGTGGTGAAAGAACTGCCAATCACCCTGGCCCTGCGTCCCTTCGATTTCGACACCCTGGCGGTGCGTGTATTCCAATACGCCAGTGACGAAAGGGTGGGTGCCGCAATGGCACCCGCCGTAATGATCATGGCGTTTGGCTTGCTAGCGGCATTTGCCCTAGTACCCACCCTGGAGCAGCGCGACTAATCGCAGCCGATCAGCCCCCCATCAGGCCGCAGCCAAAGGGGCGGATTCAACCAATTCCGGCGCCAGGCGCATGCCGGCCTCACCAGCGGGGGCCTCGAGCAGCTGGGCCTGGCGAATCCGTGAAATCAGCCGCGTGGTAGTTACCCGGGTGGTGCCGATCAATTCACCAATCCGTTCATGGGTGAGACGAAACGGCAGATCACACCAGCTACCGCAGCGGCGTCCGAGGCGGCGCACCAGCAGACCTAACAATGCGTGCAGCCGCTGATCAGCGCTGCCTAAGTGACGGATGCGCAGCAGCTGCAAGGTCCATTCGTTGACCGCATCAAAGCCTTCCCCCTCCCGGGGTATGGCGTCACTACGGAAACTCAAAGGGGTAAGCGCCTCAACGCAGACACCCTCACTGCAGAGGCGCTCGGTACAGAGTTGATCCCCCGCCTGCAGAAAAGCCAGGGTCATCCCCTCGGTTTCCTCGCAGGGGCAAAAGACTCGGGCCACACCATCAAGCACCTCAATGCAGCTCCCTGAGGGGCGCAGAGCGGGGTTTAGCAGCACGGTTTGCCCAACCGGCATGCGCACGGCGGCAAGGGAATCGGCGGGCAGGAAGCGAAAACTCATGGCCGCAGCGGAAGGCTTATTGCGAATGACTCGCAACCTAAACAAGAACGCCGCCTTTTGCAAGCGATTCTCAATAACAACTAGCAATTGCAAGCGAGCCTGGCCAGGGCTGGGCCTGAGAGCGCCCAAAGCCCGCCTGCAATTGCGCTTTTTGTCTACTTTTTCACCAATTGCATCCCCTGGCTCACGCAAAGTCAGCCTTTGTAGCTGTGAACTACAAGTTGCAGCCAAAGTCCTCAGCCTTAGGCAACCTGGAATTGCTTCCCACCGACGTTGGGGATTTTCCCTTCATGTTGAACCGCAACCCCATGTGCAGCCGCATCGGCCTTCTGGCCGCTGCCGCGAGCCTGCTGGCGGCAGCTCCAGCCCTAGCCCAAACAGAAACCCTCTACAAGCTCGACACCAAGTGCAGCATCAAAGGTGGTGAACCGCAGGCCTGCGTGGTGGAAGCAGTTAACGAGGGCAACGCCACGCTCTATCGACACATCATCGGCAAAAACGTCCAAACGATTCGGGTCACCGACAGCCCAGTGCGCATGAGCGTTTGGGTGGACAGCCAGAAGAGCTGGATAAACCTAGACTCAGCAGCAGCTCGCTTCTCAACAAACACGATCTGCTTTAACGGCAGTGACCTGTGCGTGGTTAACCCCAACTACCTCAACAGCGTTAAGGAAGACCGCCCTGACGCAACGGCAGGCCGAGATCTGATCAGGGTTCAGTTCGGCGCCGATGGCCGCATTGATCTCACCTGCTACGACGACGGCTGCAAGGGGGTAGGCAAATGACCCGTGCACTAAGCGCCCCGTGGAGTGGCCTTGGACTGGCTCTAGCAGGGGTACTGGCCATGCCGATCGGCACGGCGTTTGCCATTGATCGCCAGATGATGAATAACCCCATGCCGGATAGCGGCACAGCCCAGCTACTTGCCCGCGGCGGCGGCGGCGGCTCCCGTGGTGGTGGCAGTGGCAGGCGCGCCGGTGGCAACAGCGGCTTCAGCAATGCCGGTGCGGGCCTCAACCGCGGCTCAAGCCGGCCCACCGGAGGCTGGGGCAACAAAGCCAGGGTTGGCGCGGGAGCCGGGGGGGCCGGAGGGCCTTCCCTAAACCGACCAGCGGCCCCTAATCGTCCAGCAGCAGGCACACGTCAATTGCCAGGCGCAGGCCAGGGCGGAGAGCGAATCGCTAATCGCGACGGCAATCGCGACCTGAACCGTGACGTCAATCGAAATATAAATCGCGATGTGAATCGCAACGTCAACAGGAATGTGAATCGGAATGTGAATCGCAACTGGAACCGCACAGTCAATATAAATAATGTCAACGTTCGACCGGGCTGGGCGCGACCTGGCTGGGGAGTAGCGCGGCCCTGGAACTACGGCTGGTATGGCGGCTGGTCCACCCCAACCTGGGGATGGTGGGGCGCCCGGGCAGCGGCTTGGGGTGTGGCGACTCTAGCCACTACGGCAATTATCAACAATGCCGTTAATAATGCTATTAGCAGTAACACAACCTACATTGTCGTACCCAATACCAACTACCAGTTGCTATTCGGGACTGTCCAACCATCTGGCAGCAATTCAGTGAGTTTTGTGATGCAAGCAAATGGTAACAACTACCAGCTGACTGCTAACTGCAACCAAGGCACAATCAACGGTCAAGAGCCAAGCAACGCCGAAGAAGCCGAACTCCTCAATGCCGCCTGCCAGGTGGCCTACGGATCGGTTTAACCGGTTGATAGCCAATGGATCTGTCGCCTTAGCAGCGGCAGATCCATTTTGGCGGGATGGCTAAAATTGCAAGGCTTTGCCTAATATGCAATAGCAGGGCCCCTGAAAGACAAAATTGACATCAAACTGACACTTGGCACTGCATTAGGCACTACGAGCCGAGATAATAGAGAAACTTTGGCTAATCAAGCGATGCCCCGGGCCCAAGCAGTTCATGCCCTGATGACCTTCACCCTGGTATGGGGACTGGGGACAGAGCTACAAGCACAGGAGTCTGAACATGCCAGCGGCGATCGCCTTGAAAGCGAAGCGCCCCCATCGGCAACCAATCAGCTGCCACCTGCTGTCTCTGCTTGGGCCGGCACAGTTGAGTTGTATGGCTTTGCTCCCGTGCGTAGCACTGGGACAACAACTGTCACAAATGGAACAAGAAACTTCAGTGCCGACACCGATCTAAATCTCAGTGAAGTTCTTTCCAAGCTGAAGTGGGCAACCACCCTGCGCGGCAGCATCGAAAAGGATCGACTAGGAGTTTTAGTCGATCTGGATTATGTCAAACTTGGGCAATACGGATCAAAAACAGGCCAGCGTGGAATCTTCACGGGGAGTGCTGAGATCACCGCATCTCAGGGGATCTACGATCTTGCCCTGCGCTATCGCTTTGGGGATCGGGAAGCTGCGGTGGGCAAGCCGGGGCAATTCAGCCTGATCCCCTATGCCGGCATACGGGTAATCGATGCCCAGTTGGATGTTGGAGCCCAGATTGAAGGCATTGGAGGTCGAGTCAGTATTCAACGACAAGGCAGCTTTGGACGCACCTGGGTTCAACCCCTGCTGGGCACACAAGCCACGGTATTTCTCTCTCCCCGATTACGGGCATTTGCCCGCGCCGACATCGGTGGCTTTGGGCTTAGTGGATCAGAAGATCTTTCCGGCAACGCCCAAATTGGCCTTGGCTATGCAGTGGGAAACAACACAGACCTAAATATTTCCTGGCGATATTCGGGAATCAATTACAATACTGGCGACATCCCCGATAGTGGCTACAGCAGCTATCGGAACGGCTTAGAAATTGGCCTCAAATTCTTCTTCTAATTCAGATTAGATGCTGCACGCGGCCTTAATGCCATGAAGCGTGGCGAACGAGCGATCTCAGCTCCCGATCCCCAGGCTCAACTTGCTTATAAGCGCCTCACCACACAGCGAAAACCCATATGGCCCGTGGAAGTATCAAGCCCCTGGGCCATGCGGGCGGCAGGGCGGTAGCGGCGGCAATAGCTAGGTGCACATAAATAAGAACCACCCTTAACCGCTTTACGTGGTTGCTCGCCGTGCTGCGAGTTGCGATCAATGCTTGCTTCTCGCGCTTGGGCTTGGGCGGCGGCTTCGGCGCAACAGCCTCCCGTGCTCTGCTGGTGCGGGCCATACCAGCTATCGGTCCACTCCCACACATTGCCAATCATGTCGACCAACCCATAGCCGTTGGCAGGAAAAGCGCCTACGGGGGAGGTGCGCTCGTAGCCATCTAAGCGGCTGTTGTAGTGGGGGAAATCACCCTGAAAGGTATTAGCTAGGGGCACCCCACCGGGATAGAGCTCCTCACCCCAGGCAAACTCGGCATTGCATAGGCCGCCCCAAGCTGCCCGCTCCCATTCCTCCTCCGTAGGCAACTGTTTGCCGCACCAGCTGGCGTAGGCCAAAACGTCGTCCCAAGCGACATGGACCACCGGATGCTGTTCTCGGCGCTTAATCGAGCTTCCCGGCCCCTCCGGATGACGCCAGTTTGCGCCGGCGAGATATTGCCACCAGCGGTAGTGACTGCCAGGCCCCAGCGGCCCCTGGGGCGGCACAAAAACTATTGATGCCGGAGCCAATCGTTCCTGATTGGCTCCGGGATAGTGAGCGGGATTTGCTGGCTGCTCCGCCAGCGTGCGGTAGCCGGTGGCTTTCACAAAGCTCCGAAACTGGGCGTTAGTGACGGGAGTGCGGTCGATCCAGAATCCAGCCACCTCGACGTCATGGGCCGGAGCCTCCTCGGGGTAGTGGTGGTCTGACCCCATCCGGAAGCCGCCCGCCGGTATCCACACCATTCCGGGGAATGGGGGACGACCGGAGGATCGGGCGGTGCCGGCTGACATGGCGGCAGGATCAGGGACCGCCGACAGTACTCACCATCTTCTCCATCACCTGCTGCAGCGAGAAGCTGGCAGCCTTTTGGCGCGGTGGGTATTCGGCGAAGGTGGCGAGGAACTGGGCCACGTAGGTCTGGGCTGGTACCAGGAGGAAAATGTGATCAAACATCCAGTCCCAATAGGTGTTTGAGGTCACATCAGCGCGCTCATAGGGGTCGGTGAGCAGGTTGAAGATCTTGGGTACCCGCAAAGCCGTAAACGGTTCGGCCCAGATCTGGCAGGTGCCCTGGGAGCGCTGCTCCATGAACACAAACTTCCAGTTGTCGTAACGCAGACCGGTAAGGTCGCCGTCGTCGGAGAAGTAGAAGAACTCAACCCGGGGACTCTTATCAGCCTGGCCAGTCCAGTAGTCGAGCATGTTGTAACCATCAAGGTGCACCTTGAAGGTCTTATTGCCGACCTGATAGCCCGCCTTGAGCTTCTCCTTGATCTCAGGCTCACCGGCCGCCGCAAGGATGGTGGGCAGCCAGTCGAGGTGGCTACAGATACCCGAGAAGATGGTTCCTGGAGCGATATGCCCCGGCCAGCGCACTAGGGCCGGCACCCGATAAGCCCCTTCCCAATTGGTGTTCTTCTCGCTGCGGAAGGGTGTCATGCCGGCATCAGGCCAGCTGTTCATGTGGGGACCGTTGTCGGTGCCGTACATCACAATGGTGTCATCGGTGACACCCAACTCGTCGAGCAGGTTGAGCATTTCACCAATGCACTCGTCGTGATAGATCATCACGTCGTGATACTCCGACTGCCAGCGACCGCTGCGGCCCACATCCTGGGCACGCGCATAGGTGCGGAAGTGCATGTGGGTGGTGTTGAACCAGACGAAAAAGGGCTCGCCAGAGGCAACGGCATCGCTAATAAAACGCTTTGCCTCAGCGATGAATTCGTCGTCGGCCGTCTCCATCCGCTTGCGGGTTAGGGGGCCGGTGTTTTCAATCCGTTGGCTGCCGTCACCATTTGCCCAGCAATGCAACACACCGCGGGGACCGAAGCGCTCCTTGAAGTTCGGGAAATCTTCAGGCTTGGGATAGTCGCGCAGCTCCGGCTCCTCCTCGGCGTTGAGGTGATAGAGGTTGCCAAAAAACTCGTCAAAACCGTGCATGGTCGGCAAATGCTCATCGCGATCGCCGAAGTGATTTTTGCCAAATTGGCCGGTTCGGTAGCCCTGGGGCTTGAGCAGTTCAGCGATGGTGGGATCTTCCGCCCTAAAGCCCGATTCAGCGCCAGGCAGACCCACCTTGCTAAGGCCGGTGCGGAAGACGCTCTGGCCGGATATGAAGGCCGAACGGCCAGCGGTGCAGCTCTGTTCGGCGTAGTAGTGAATGAAGCGACCACCCTCCTTAGCCACACGGTCAATGTTGGGGGTCTGATAGCCCATCAAGCCATCGCTGTAGCAGCTCAGATTGCTTTGGCCGATGTCGTCACCCCAGAGGATGAGAACGTTGGGTTTTCCGTTGGGCATGGGAAGAAAGGAGACGAATACGCCTGCCTTAAGGATGGCAATTGCGGCAGCGAATTGCAGCAAGGTCGTGCACTTCTTCACACCCAAATACCCAGACAGGCATTTATTTGCGCAAATGCAAACATTGGCGTGGTCGCCTTGAGTCAACACCTGTCACCAAGCTGTCGACGGGACTATGGTTCAGCTAATAACTAGGCCTGAAGACCTAGGCCTGAAGACGCCGCTGCCACTTCAAAAATGGAATCGATAGCAGCACAGTCATCAATAGATACACCAGGATGCCAAGTTTGACTGCAGGCACTTCCGGGGCATAAATGCCGGCCAGCAACAACGCAAGACCTGGGTTGCGCATCGATGTTGCTAATGCCAGGGTGACCCCAAGGCAGGGATCTCGGTTTGTCAGGCCATAGCCCAAAGCCAGGCTGATCAACACCAGAGCTGCCATCACCGGCAGGGCAATCAGATTGGCGCCTACATAGGTAACCAAAAGCGGCGCCGTTTTCCATAGCATCGCCAATACGAGCAGCAACACCAGCCCATTAGCGAGGCGATCGAGGGGGGTCTCCAGTCGGCTTGCCCACCTAGGAGCGAAGCGTCTTGTTAGCAAGCCCAGCAACAGGGGGAGCAGCTGAACTAGGGCCACCTGCTTGGCTACGTGGTGCGACTGAATCTGCCAACCCTCGACTCCAAAGATGCGGGTGAAGCCGCTCGCCAGCAGGGGAATGGTGATGATCGCCGCCAGGGCTGCGGACACTTGGAGCAGGGCGGCCAGGATCCGATCGCCCCCCTGCTTACCTGCCTTGCGCATCAGCAGGGGGGCACTGGGGCAAACAGCCATCAGAGCGATAGAAAATCGAGCCGGCTGGGAGAGGGCCATGGTGGGCGGCAACCACAGCAACAGGGCGGCTGCCACCGGCACGAGCAGGCAGGTGCCGATGAGGCCACGCAGCAGCAGACCCCGGTGCTGCTGCCAGCGACTTAAGCCATCTAGGGGCAAGCCCACCCCCAGGGCAAACATGATCGCGAACAGGGTTGCAGAAATCAGCAAGGGCGGAGATTGAGCCATCGGAGCAAGGCGCTGAACAGCAGATAAAAAAGAGCAAGGTGGCTGGGGCCTAGCTGCCGGCGCGGGCAGCAATAAGCCCCAGTGCCAGCACCCCGATCAAAGTGAGCATCACAGCTGTAGCAGCAGCTATGTGGGGCTTGTCTCGGTAGATGTAGTCGTCTTGATGGAGACGGCGCAGCTCGCGGCGGTATTGGAGCGTGGCTCCCGCCATGGCGAGAATCCCCGTGATTGTGAAAGCCGCAGCCACCAACTGCACCCCCCACTCCACTTGGGCACCCTGGCCGCCGGCGGCACGATCAATTGCTCCGACAATCTTGTCGAGACCGAAGCCGAAACTGATCAACGACAGGCAGGTGCGGATCCAGGCCATCAGGGTGCGTTCGGCCGCATCCCGATTCCGTTGCTTGGCCAGTTCGTTGGTGAGATTCATGGGCGCCCCTCCGGGCTCAGGGATCGATGGGATGCTTCGGCCTCCAAATCACGGGCCAAGAACACATTGAGCAAGGTGCGGATCACGGCCACCACGCCCAATTGCACCAAATGGGCTCCGGTGGGGGCAGTGGAGGTGGCGACGATGTCTGCCCCGAGCTGAAACTCCAGGGCCATCGCTAACCAGCTGCCGAAGGTGAGCCTCACCGCCTGAAAAGCACTGGGGCCGCGCCGCCGGGCACGCCAGCCCTGCCCGGCTTGGCGCAGGGTGATCAACAAACCGAGCACCACCGTGGCGAGCGAGAAGGCCTCAAGCACGCTGCGCAGGGCCATGGCCAGGGTGGCCAGTCCCTGATCAAAAATAAATAAAAGGCTTGGCTCGGAGCTAGGCATCGAAGTCAGCTGGCAAGCATGGGTGCATTCACCTTCCCAAAGCTAAGTAGCACTGCCGATGCCGTCAGCTGCGCTGACGCTTTTGCAAAAGGCTGCGTTTAGGGGTTGCCTTGCGATGTATTCGGTAACTACTCCGCCGCCGCACAGCTGGGGCAGAGGGCCCGCACGTTGAGCACGCACTCAAGCAAGCGGAAGCCATAGCCAGCCGCAGCCCGCTCACCAGCCTGAAGCACCGCAGGATTTTCAAATTCCTCAGTGCGGCCGCAGCGGACACACACCAGATGGTGATGGTCGCGATGGGCATCACTGGCCAGCTCAAAGCGGCGCCCACCCTCGGGCAGCTCCAGCTCCTGCAGCAGACCCATGGAGCTCAGCAGCCGCAGGGTGCGATACACGGTGGCGAGCGACACCCGCTCCTCGCTGCGCAGCAGGCGCTGGTGCACCTCTTCAGCGCCCAGGTGGCTGCCTTCACCAATGCGCTCAAACAGGGCCAACACCCGCTGGCGCTGGGGCGTCAGCCTCTGGCCGCGATCGTGCAGGCTGGAGCGCAGGCCATCTCCACCGGCGGGAAGGGTTGCAGCGGGGGGCTGGGCTCCAGGGCTGAGTCGGGCGGTCACAGCGTGATCCCAGGCTTCTCAACAATAGATGCAGTTGCGAAGAGGTGCCATGAGCAAACCCCGGGCCGTCTTTCTCGATGCCCTCAGCCTGGGACCGGTAGACCTGGCTCCCCTGGAGCGTCATGTCGAGCTGATCTGCTGGCCCAGCACCCCGCCGGAGCTACGCCTGGAGCGGCTGCAGGGGGCCGCGATCGCCATCACCAACAAGATTCGGCTGGATGGAGAGCTGCTGCGGCAACTGCCCCAGCTGCGGCTGATCTGCGCAGCTAGCACCGGCACCGACCAGATCGATGGCCAGGCCTGCAGCGAGCTGGGTATCGCCGTGCGGAATGCCGGTCGCTACAGCACGGCCTCGGTGGTGCAGGTGACCTGGGCGTTGATCCTCGAGCTGGTCTGCGATCTGCAAACCCGGCGGCGCCAGGTGCTGCAGGGCGACTGGCAACGCAGCCAAGTTTTTTCCCTGGTGGAGCCAGAATTTAATGAACTAGCCGGCCGCACCCTCACCGTGCTGGGAGCCGGCACGATCGGCCGTGGCGTGGCGGCCGTGGCGGAGGCCTTCGGAATGGAGGTGCGCCTGATCACCAGCCGCAGCAGTGCCGGCGAACTCGAAGCCGCCCTGCGCCAGGCAGATGTGCTGAGCCTGCATGCACCGCTCACCCCGGCGACCAGGGGCCTGATCAACGCCGAGCGACTGAGCTGGTTGAAGCCGTCTGCCGTGCTGGTGAATCTGGGCCGGGGCGGCCTGATCGAGCTGCCGGCCCTCATTGAAGCCCTGGTGCAGGGCCGCCTGGCTGGAGCCGCCCTCGACGTACTTGAAAAGGAGCCCCCAGGCGACGAGTTGGAGGCCCTTAAAAAGGTGCCAAACCTGATCCTGACGCCCCACATCGGCTGGGCTTCCCGCCAGGCGCGCCAGCGGCTGGTGCTGGCCCTGGCGGAGCATCTGACAGAGGCAGACTGAGCCCATCTCCCCAGGCCGCGAGCTGCCATGCCCACCCAAGCCGCCGTTCAGGCCTATTACGGCAAAGAGCTCACCGGCACGGCCGACCTCAAAACCAGCGCCTGCTGCGATGCCGATGCGGTGCCAGCCTGGCTGCGACCCCTATTAGCCCGGATCCACCCCGATGTGCTGGCGCGCTACTACGGCTGCGGCCTGGTGTGCCCGCCTCTGCTGGAGGGCTGCCGCATTCTCGATCTGGGCTGCGGCACGGGCCGGGACGTCTACGCCCTGGCCCAGCTGGTGGGACCGAGAGGCTCAGTGGTGGGCGTCGACATGACGGCGGAGCAGTTGGCGGTGGCCCGCGAGCACCTGGCCTTCCATGCCGAGCAGTTCGGCTACGCAAATGTTTCGTTTCTGGAGGGCACGATCGAAGCCCTCGAAGCGTTGCCCCTAGAGCCGGGCAGCTTCGATGTGATCGTGAGCAACTGTGTGCTCAACCTCTCCACCGACAAGGCGGCGGTGCTGCAAGGGGTGAAACGGCTGCTCAAGCCGGGCGGTGAGCTGTACTTTTCGGATGTGTACGTGGATCGGCGCCTGCCGGAAGCGGTGCGGCGCGATCCGGTGCTCTACGGCGAGTGCCTGGGCGGAGCCCTCTACTGGAACGACTTCCTGCGCCTCGCCAAGGGCGCCGGCTTCCTTGACCCGCGGCTGGTAAGCGACCGCGAGCTCCGGATCACCGAGCCAGCCCTGGCGCCACTGGTGGGCGAGGCCCGCTTCTATGCCGCCACCTACCGACTCTTCCACATCGCCGAGCTGGAAGAGGCCTGCGAAGACCACGGCCAGGCTGTGATCTACCGCGGCACGATTCCCCACCACCCGCACTGCTTCGACCTCGATGGCCAGCACGCCATCGAAACCGGCCGGGTGTTTCCGGTGTGCGGCAACAGCTTCCGGATGCTGCAAGCAACAAGGTTTGCGCCCCATTTCGAGTTCCTCGGCGACTTCAGCCGCCACTACGGCCTGTTCCCCGGCTGCGGCAGCAGCCTGCCCTTCACGGGAGTCGCAACCACCAGCGCAACAGATACCGGGCAGGCCTTAGGGAGCTGTTGCTGAATTACGCAGCAAAGAAGACCCATCCAGCCGGGCCGTGAGCTCCGCCAGCAGATCGGCAATGGTCACCACCAGCCGGTAGCTGATGGCGATCGCCAGCAGCGGCGCCTCAGGAATGGCGAAGCCCAGCCGCAGCAGCAGCACCGCCTCGAACACGCCCAGGCCGCCGGGGGCGCCGGGCACCACCAGGCCGGCGGTCCAGGCCAGGGCGAAGCCCGCCAGCCAGCCGCCCCAGCTGAGGCTGTAGGAGAGGTCGAAGGCCTGCACGCAGCAGGCAAAGCCGCCAAAGCGCAGCAGCACAAATCCAAACTGCACCAGCAGCGGTGGCCAGGGATAGGAGCGAATTGGCGCAGTGGCGGCCGCCTCGATGTCCATGCCCGGCGCCGAGAGCTTGCGGCGCTCCAGACGCTTGAGCAGGGGGTTGAGCCAACGCGGCCAGAGCAAGGCCAAGGGCACCAACCCCAACAAAGCCATGCCCTGTTGCCAGCCGCCCGCCGACATCAGCGCCAGGGCCGCCACCGCCGCCACCAAGGGGTCCAGCAGCACCGCCACCAGGGCCAAAGCGCCCGGGGCCGGGGCGGCCAAGGGGGCCTCAGGGCTGCGCAAAAGCTGCACGCGACTGCTGAGGTGCCAGATGCCACCGGGCAGAAATTTGCGCAGGTTGGTATCGAGGTAGGCCCGCACCAGCTCGCCCCAGCGGGGGCGCAGCCCAAGCCAGCGCAACAGCACGCCGAAGGCCAGGCCGTTGGCCACCAAGCTCAGCAAACTCACGCCCACCCCCAGCAGCAACCACAGCCAGCCCTGGCGATCGAGGCTGAGCTGCAGCAGCTGGCGCCCGTGGCCCATCAAGGCCGCCAGCAGAAAACCAAAACTCAGCAAGCTGATCCACAGCTTCAGGCCGCCGGGCAGGGGCGGCAAGCCCTCCCACCAGGCGGCCAAACGAAGCAGCCCGCGGCGGCAGCGCTGAAGCAGGGCGTGGGTAAAGGGTTTCATGCTTATGGCTGGCTGGGCAAGGGCTGGATCGGCAGATTGGAATCGGGCTGGGCCTCGAGGGCCCGCTGCACAACCAAGCGCACCTGATCGATCCCCAGTGTGTGCTGGCGCGCAAGAGCTGCTAGGTCGTCGTGTTCTGGCTTGCTGCGCCAGCGGCCGTCGGGCAGCTGGGCCTGCTTGAGCCGCACCTGCCCCAGGGGCGTGGCCAGCTGCCGGCTGCGGCGCGGCAGCACCCAGCGGGTCTGGGGGTGTTCGCGCAACCCCAGGGTGCTGCTCTGCCGCCACCAAATCCGGCGCAACCTCTCCGCCTGCTCGGGGGCTACAAGGGCCGTAAGCAGCTGGGCGGTGCGCCCTTTCTTCATGGCGATCGCCTGGCTGAACACCTCCAGGGCCCCGGCCTGACGCAGTTCCTCAGCCAGGAAAGCCAGATCCTCAGCCGTGGCGTCATCGATCTGGGCCTGCTGCACTAGCACCGTTTCGAGCTGGGCAGGATCTAGCTGGGCAGGATCGGAGCCGCCCCCATCGGCCAAGGTGAGCCGCAGCAGGTTGGGGCGATCCAGGCTGCGCGAGCCCAGCCCCACGCCTACCCGCTTAGGCACGTGGGTGGGGGGATGGCCAAAGCGCGTTGCCCAGCAGGCCGCTAAGGCCAGACCGGTGGGGGTGGTGAGTTCGCCGGGGGGGAAGCCCTCGGCTGAGGCCAGGGGAATCGCCCGCAAACGGGCCAGCTCCAATACGGCAGGCGCCGGCAGGGGCAGGGTGCCGTGGGCCGTGGCCACCAGGCCATGACCCGCCGGCGGCGGGCTGCACACCAGCTGCTCCACCCCGAAGTGCAGCAGCCCGGCGCACACCCCCACCACATCCACCAGGGCATCGATGGCGCCCACCTCGTGGAAGTGCACCTGCCCAGGGCTGTGGCCATGCACCGCCGCCTCCGCTGCCGCCAGCAGACCAAACACCTCCAGCACCCGCTGCCGCAAGGGCTCGGGCCAGGGAGCCGTCTGTAACTGGCTCCGCAACGCTCCCCAGAGCCGATGGGCCGGCTGGGGCTCCAGGCTCAGCACCTCCAAATGCAAACCGCGCAGGCCGCCGCTGCGGCGCTCTTCCAGCTCCAAGCGATAGGCCCCGGCCAGGCCGAGGGCGGCCAGGGGGTCATCGATCTCCCCCTGCGGTAGCCCCAAATCCAGCAGGGCAGCCAAAAGCATGTTGCCGGCTAGGCCCGTGGGCGCATCCAGCAGCGCCAGCACCGCCTCAGGCCTCCCCAGCCAGGGGGCGTCCCAGCCTTGGCGCCAGGGCCAGCAGGGCATCGGCCTCGCTCTGCAATTGCTGTTGACTGGCGCGCAACTGGGTCTCCACCTCGCGGCGGGCCCGGCGCTGTTCCCGTTGGGCTGTGTCAACGTCTTGGCCGGACAGGCCCCAGAGCCGCCCCAGCAGGGCCCGGTCGTCGGTGCCGCCCACGCTCTGGCCGTAGATCAGCTGCTCGGCCACCATTCCCGCCTGCAGTACCCGGCTCCAGCGCCGCAGCTCCTCTGCCGGCAACTTGGCATGGGCCGGCGGCTCCAGTTCGGTGCTGCCGCTGGTGTTGAGGCCGGCCCGCAAGCAGGCCAGGGAACCCACCAGCACCTGGCGCACCGCCATCTCCTCTTTACGGGCCACCAACAGGTGACCTGCCTCATGAATCGCAATCCGCCGCAGGCGGGCGCGGCCCCCTGGCAGGGCTTCTGCCAGCACATGGCCGCCGCGGCCACCAAAGCGGGCCGCATCCAAGGTGAGGCCGCCCAATCCCAGGCCCGCTATCAGGGTCACAATCCAGGGCGATAGGCCCAGGGCGGGGCCAAGAATCGCCGCCAGGCTGATCAAGGCCACGGCCAGGCCAGCAGCCAGAGGTTGGGTCATGGCCGGCGCCCCCAGCTAGTCACTTAAGTAGCCCGCCGGCTGACGGGGCTGGGACGTTGGCCGGCCTGGCTTGGCGCCGCCGGTCGACCCTTGCCGCCTTTGCCGCCTTTGCTCGCGGCACCGTCGCGGCGTCCCTTGCCACCACGGTTGCCCCGCTGGGCAACCGGACCGATCACTTCAAAGCTCTCCAGCTGCAACTGCTGAGCCTGACGGCGCAGATTGAGCGCCACGAAGTGGCGCAAATGCTCGAGGGGCACATCCCCCTTCAACTGCAGCTTGAAGGGCACGGGCCGACTGCCATCAGGGCGGGGCATCACCCGCACCTTCACCACCAGATCGCCGGTTTCAGGGCGGGTGTAAATCAGCTCGCCGCGCACCGAGAAGTAGTCGTCTCCCTCTGGCAGGGCGTCGTCTGAGCTGACGGCAGCAGAGCTATCGACAGCTGGGGATTCAGCTTCCTCGCCAGCGGCCAGGGTGCTGGGCTCCCACACACCGACCATTTGCAGGTGCAACCCCTCCTCCTCCCGCGAGCGGGGGTAGACCACCCAGAGGTGGGGCTCCTCCAGGTTGAGGTGGCGACGCATCAGGGTAAGTAGCCGGCCAAGCACTACTGCTTCCAGCTCGGTGCCATCAGCCGTGCGAATCACCCCACGGGTGAGCTGCTCGGCATCGGTGGGCACGTAGACACCTCGCACCACGCCAATGGCCCGGTATTGCGTGGGTTCGGTTACCGCTGAAATCGGATGTTGGCGCATGAGCTCAACTTTAAGGGCCCCCTAGCCGGGAGACAAAGGGCAGACTTACATCCCAACGCAGGCCGCCTACCAATGCCCGCCGCTGCCAACCGCTCCGGGATCTGGCCTGGGCTTGCCTTCGTTGGAGCCGGGGCACTGTGCGTCGCCGCTGGCTGGTGGCTTGGACAGCTTCAGAACGGTTCGGCTAGATCCGATCCCTCTCGCGCGGCCCTGGAGCGTCAGGCCTCTTCCCTGCAGCAGCAGCTCAACCAAGGCGGGGCCAGCCAGGCAGAACAGCAGCGGCTGCTGGAGCTACTGGTGGCGCTCGATCGCAAAACCGAGGCCACAGCGCTGCTGGAGCGTTTAGCCGACCAGCAACCCCAGCAATGGTCGCTGCGGCTGCTGCTAGCCGAACTACGCCGCGACCAGCAGGACCGCAGCGGCGCTGAGCGGGAGCTGCGCCAACTGCTCAACCTGCGGCCCGACCAGATCGAGGGACTGCAGCTGATGGCCCTACTGCAACTGGAGATGGGGCGTGGAGCCCAAGCCCAAAGCCAGCTGGAGGCCGCGCTGCAAAGGGCCAGCAAGCCCCAGCTAAAGCCGGAGGCCCTGCCGATCGGCCTGCTGCTCGCCAACTTGCTGCAAAGACGGGGCCAGCCGGACCAGGGTGAGACTCTGCTGCTCAAATTAACCACAGAATTCCCCAGCGACCAACGCCCCCTGCTGGCGCGGGCGATGCTGCAGCAGGAGCGTGGCGACATCAAAGGAGCCCAGGAGTCGCTGGCGTTAGCTCGCTCCCGAAAAACGGGACCAAGCGACCCGCGGCTAGATCAGGTGGCCGCCGCCTGGGGTTTGGCGCCGCTCAGGGACCCTTCACCAGTGCCGCCGGGGAAGACGACGGCGCCGCAGGCGGAGAGTGGAAATCCCTGAGGGCAGCGTCCACCGCATCGCCAGGCGGAGTGGCGTCGTCCATGGCGGTGGCCTTGCGCAGCTTGTTCATCAAATCGATCGGGTTAGTGGAATCGATAACCGATCCACCCCGATTCGTGCCGGTGCCGTAGTCGAGCTCCCGCTCCTGCTGGGGGCTGCTGATCGTTTGGCCGTAGCCCTTCTCCTGGGCCCGGGCCGCTCCCACACCCACGCCAACAGCAATTGCCGATACGACTCCTGCCGCTAAAGCAAGCGTGGAACCCAGGCACATCAGAGATTTGCTTGGGGCCTTGCTTGGTGCCGTTGTAAGGCAGGGATTGATTAGTGGTGCACTATCAGCTGCCATGGATTAATCACTCCGAGGCTCCCTAAGTCCCATTCTAGGTGCGTTCGCCAGGGTTGAGTTTCGGCCCCCACCCTGCTGACCCCCTTGCCATGAAGATCGCGACCTGGAATGTCAACTCGGTGCGCACCCGCCTCGAGCAGGTGCTGGCCTGGCTGGAACAGGAACGCCCAGAGGTGCTGTGCCTGCAGGAAACCAAGGTGACCGACGAGCTGTTTCCGCGTGAAGCCTTTGAGGCCCTGGGCTATGCGGTAGCCATCAGCGGCCAGAAGGCCTACAACGGCGTCGCCATCCTCAGCCTGCTACCCCTCGAGGACGTGCAGATCGGCTTTGGGGCCCTGCTGCCCCACGACCCGGAAGCCGCCGGTCTCAGCGAGCAGAAACGGGTGATCAGCGCCCTAGTCGACGGCATCCGGGTGCTGAATCTCTACGTGCCCAACGGCAACTCGCTCAAGAGCGAAAAGTATGCCTACAAACTTGAGTGGTTGGCCTGCCTGCGGCGCTACCTAGAGGAGCAGGAGCTCCAGGGAGATCCCCTTTGCATGGTGGGCGACTTCAACATCGGCCCCGAGGCCCGCGACATCCACGATCCGGAGCGACTTAGCGGCGGCATCATGGCCAGCGCGGCGGAGCGCTCAGCCCTGCAGCAGGTGCTGGGCGAGCGGCTCACAGACGTGTTTCGGGTGTTCGAGCCAGAGGCCGGGCACTGGAGCTGGTGGGACTACCGCACCGGCGCCTGGGACCGGGACCGGGGCTGGCGTATCGACCACATCTACCTCTGCGAACACCTGGTCGCCTGCGCCACCGGCTGCGTGATTCACAAGGCCACACGGGGCAACGAGCAACCCAGCGACCACGCCCCGGTGGTAGTGAATCTGGTGTGGCCGCCTGAAGCCGACGACTGGAACTAAGAACTGGAACTAAGCCCGGTTAAAACACCACCGCTTCATCGGGCAGCGCCTGGCCCTGGGCCTGCAGCACCGCCACCCTGCGGGCCGATTCGCCGCAACTAGTTGGGGTGGGGAAGATCTTGCCGGGATTAGCAATATTCAGCGGATCGAAGGCCCGGCGGACCAGCTGCATCGTGGCCAGGTCATCGGGGCTGTACATCCAGTCGAGGTAGCAGCGCTTATCGCTACCCACGCCGTGCTCGCCGCTGATGCTGCCCCCCTCATCCACACACAGCCGCAGAATGTCGGCGGCCAGGGCCTTCACCCGCTCCTCGATGCCGGGCTCCTGGGCCGAATAAAGGATCAGGGGGTGCAGGTTGCCGTCGCCGGCATGAAAAACATTGGCCACCGGCAAGCCGTAGCTGGCGCTGAGCTGCTCAATCGCCGCCAGCACCCGCGGCAGGGCACTGCGGGGCACAACGCCGTCTTGCAGGTAATAGCTGGGGAAGCGGCGGCCTAGAGCTGATACCGCCGACTTGCGCCCTTTCCAGAGCAGGGCGCGCTCCTGCTCATCGGTGGCCTGGCGCACGGTGCGGGCACCCGCCTGGCAGCAGAGCTGGGTGGCGAGCTGCACCGCAGCGGCCACCTCCCCCTCCTGACCATCCAGCTCGATCAACAGCAGCGCCGCCGCATCGCGGGGATATTCATCAACGCCGAAATAGTCGTTCACCGCCTCGATCGTGAGGCGATCCATCATTTCCATACCAGCAGGCAGCAAGCCGGCGGCAGTCACCTGACGCACCGCCTCGCCGGCCGCTTCCATGCTGGTGAAGTCAGCTAGCAGCACGGCCACGCTCTGGGGCGCCCGCAGCAGCCTCAGGGTGATCGCCGTAGCGATACCCAAAGTGCCCTCACTGCCGATGAAGGTGCCCCGCAGATCGAGTTCGGGGGTTTCATCGAGCTCGCTGCCCAAAGTGGTGACGCTGCCATCTGGCAGCACCACCTCCAGGCCCAGCACGTGGTTGCTGGTGACGCCGTATTTGAGGCAGTGCACGCCACCAGAATTTTCGGCCACGTTGCCGCCAATGCTGCAGGCCACCTGACTGGAGGGGTCTGGGGCGTAATAAAAGCCATCGCCGGCCACCGCCCGCGTCACCCAGCTGTTGATCACACCGGGCTGCACTGTGATGCGCTGGTTTTCCAGGTCTATGGCCAGCACCTGGCGCATGCGGCTGGTGGCGATCACCAGGG
>NZ_JBSYHW010000031.1:0-32380 GCF_056108345.1 Cyanobium sp. NIVA-CYA 375
TGGGCGGCCGGCGGTAAGTGTGCCTGGTGTCGTTGAAAGGTCTGCCAGGCCTAAGCACAAGTTCTATATGTCAAGACCGCCGCTATGTGCACCCATAGACATGGATAAGGGCTGAGCAAACGGGCGAGCTGCTGATGGGCGAGCAACAGGAATCAGTGGTGGTGTCCATGCCGCACCTCGCGAGCCGAGAAGTATCCAGGAGCTATTGATTGAGTAGATTCGTGAGTTCTGGGCTTTCGGATCTGGGAATACTGTGTTTTGAAGTTAATAGATTATTAATTAATAAATGGTCTGCATTGTTGGGCCTATTTCCTATTGGCTTTGTGGCGCAGCTCCAGCCCCTGACTGCTTTGTGCTCGGCTTGGCTGCCCGGATTGGCCATGCATCTGCTCCTGATAGAGCGGTTCAGAAAGCTTGGTTACAAAACATATTCCGGACCGGTGTCGCAAGCAGGAACCCAAGGGGGTGTCTTATGATGTCGGAGGTTGTCATTTGTACCTTTCCTGTACCTTGTGAGACTCAGTCTTGTGAGCAAAACTATTATTACGCAGTCAAGATTGGCTTTTAACCGATTGGTCCTGAGTTCGAATCTCAGGCGACCCATTTACAAGAAAATTAATTTTTTAGGCCTGCAAATAAGTTTTTGTTAATAGATAATTATTATTTAGTTGCAATGCTTGGCGATAAAACATTGGTTGCCATCTGCCAAGTGTTGTTTGATTTAGGACTCATTTCTAGCATTTAGTTAGTTTTTGAATTCGTCTGATTCTGTCGGCAAGGCAGTTTTTGTTGACAGGGTTCTTTGATTTAATTGGGCGGCTCAGTTAATCGCGGCGGCATGCGCCCCCGCCTGCCTTGGGCGCCAGTGGTGCATGGGGCTTTCCCTCGCTAAAGTATTGAGTTGAAAATCGTCTTAAGGTCAATGGACGGAAAATTATTTGTTGGCGGCTTGCTTTTGACCTTTTTAATTATGTACATAGGTGTTTACCTGCTTACCAAGGGTATAGCTCCGCCTGTCTAGTTTTGCCGTTTCAGCTGCCGCTCTTGTCTATTTATTGTTCTGCTAATTCGCTAGGTATTTGGTCGAGCCGATCTGTATAGCGTCGCCGCGTAGCTGCATCAGCAATTCCATCCCGCTGCATGGCACGCAGCATCCGCGTTTAGTTCACACCTTGGCCCGGCGGTAATTGCGCAGTAGCGATGAATTCACGATCACTGAAAGGGAGCTAAGCGCCATCGCTGCCCCTGCCAGCATGGGGTTTAGCCAGCCAAGGGCAGCGATCGGCACCCCCAAGCCGTTGTAGATGAAAGCCCAGAAGAGGTTTTGGCGGATTTTGGTCATCGTGGCTTGAGATAGGCCGATGGCCGTCACTACGTCGCGCAGATCGTTGCCTAGTAGCAGCAAATCTCCCGCTTCCTTCGCCACATCCGCACCAGAGCCGATAGCGATGCCGATGTCGGCAGTAGCCAGGGCCGGTGCATCGTTTACCCCATCGCCCACCATGGCCACCACCTGGCCCGCCTGCTGCAAGGCCCGAATTGTGGCGGCCTTGTCCGCCGGGCGCACCTCGGCAATCACCTCGGTGATGCCCACCTGGGCGGCAATGGCCTCGGCCGTGGCGCGGTTGTCGCCGCTGAGCATCATCACCCGAATGCGCCGCCGCTGCAAAAGCTGCACCGCCTGTCTGGCTTCTGGACGCAAGCTATCGGCTACCGCTATCAGGCCATGCACCGTCTCACCCTGGCCGAGCAGCATCACGGTGTTGCCTGCTGTTTCCAGCTGTTGAAGGGATCGTTGCAGCGACTCCGCCAGCTGGGGCGTAAAGCGCAGCGCCAGGCTGCGGTTGCCTAGCCACACCTCCTGGCCCGCCGCCAGTGGATGTTCAGAGCCGTATTCCAGCGAGGCGGCTAGCTGCAATACCCATGCCTTTGTGTTGCGGCCGCTGGCGACCACCTCCGTGAGTACAGGCTTGCCCAGGGTGAGGGTGCCGGTCTTGTTGAACACCACGGTGGTGAGCCGCTCTACCCGCTCCAGCACCTCGCCACTGCGGATCAGGATGCCGAGGGCGCAGGGGCAGGAGATCACCAGCACGGCGATGAAGGCCAGCAGCCCGCTGCTGAAACTGCCAGCCAGGGTCCAAACGGCAAAGGCCAGGGCCTCCTCCACGATGCGGATGATCTGGGCTAGGGAAGTGTCAGCGCCCACCAGGGTGGCCTCAAAGCGCAGTAGCCCGCGGCCGTTGATCGTGCCGCCGATCAGCTCTGAGCCGGCCTGCTTGATCACCGGTAGGGATTCACCGGTGATCAGCGCTTCTTCCACCGACGACTGACCATCAATCACCACGCCATCGGCAGGCACCTTTTCTCCCGGCCGCACCAGCACTAGATCGCCGCGCTGAATGGCTTCGGCGGGCACGGTAATCTCCTGGCCGGAGCGGATCACCGTGGCCGTGGCTGGCTGCAGATCCAGCAGCCGCCGCACCGCCGCTGAGGAGCGCTGCTTAATTATCTCCTCCATGTATTTGCCCATCAAGACGAAGGCGATCACCACCGCCGACACCTCGAAGTAGACGCCACGCTCGTCAACACCCACAGTTAGTAGCTGGGGCGCGAATACCACCACCACGCTGTAGAGGTAGGCCACTGAGGTGCCCAGGGCGATCAGCACATCCATGTTCAGGGCCCGCCGCTGCAGGGCGGCCCAGGCTCCTGTGTAGAAGCCCCAGCCGCCGATCACCTGCACGGGGGTTGCCAGCAGAAATAACCAAACCCCCCAGGTGAGCCAGGGCAGTTGGGCTATCGGCGCCCAACTGCCCTGACTGCAGAAGTAATAGGCGCGGCCGGCCCGCTGGGCCGAGATCGCCGTGGCCGTGGGCACGACCATGCCGCAGATCGGATCTTTGGCTAGGGGGTTTGTTGATTTCATCAAGGCTGCGGCTACCTCAGGCCGCTTTGCTGCGCCCTGGTGCTGCACAGGTTGGTGCAACCGCTGCGCTTCCGGCCTTGCCTTGAGGGGCGTGCAACTCCACGTGCTCTTGCTCGTTGGCATCGTTGCGGGCCACGATTGCAATGGCCTCCTCATTGGCGCTGAGGTTCACCGGCATGTGGATAACGACCGCCGGGATGAATATGGTTAAGAAATCTTGGGTCCTATCCAGCCTCAGGTGTGAAGCGGCCTTCATGAAGTCTGATTTCCGCGGGTGAAGAGCCATTGCGGCGGTGGTGTGGATGGTTGCCCTTTTGGCTTGGCGGAGAGATCGTGTGGACATCGGGATTCGGAGGCACCACTGATGGAAGACACCCCCCCTGAGCATTTGTCAGGGAGCGCGCTGACGATCCGGCCCCTGCTCCAACACTCTCGACGGATCTCTGACGTCTCTTGGCTGAAAAGCCTCCAATGCGCCGCCCTAGGTGCCCCGGATTAATCGAGACGTCCCACTAGTCACCTGGCCCCAGGTGCTTGCGTCAGCAGCTCCGCAGTACAACTGAAGACACCCAGATCTCACGATCTGATTGCTAACTAACTTGCGCCCAGCCGCGCCCCACCCCTCCGGGCAGGCACCACAGCTGGGTCAACAGAAGCCCGGGGCTCGCGCTCCGGGCTTCCTAGCTTTTATGCCGCTGGGGAAGAGGCCATGCCGGCGCCACCAGAGACTCACCAGCAGTCGATTGAGCGCCGGGCCCAAGAGCTGCTGGCCCAGCTCAGCGTTGCCGAGAAGCTGGCCCTGCTGGAGGGCGATACCGACTTTTGGCCAGGCATGGTCGATATCGCCAGCCGCGATGCCTCCCACCTGCACCCCTGGCCAGCGGGGGTGTTGCCGCGCCTGGGGCTAGCCGGGTTGCAGTTTGTTGATGGCCCGCGGGGGGTGGTGCTCCAGGGCGGAGCGACTACCTTCCCGCCGCCGATCGCCCGCGGTGCCTGCTGGGACGTGGATCTGGAGGAGCGAATCGGCGAGGCTATGGCCCGCGAGGCCCGTAGCTTCGGCGCCAACTGGCTGGCGGCGGTTTGCGTAAATCTCTTGCGCCACCCTGGCTGGGGCCGGGCCCAGGAGACCTACGGCGAAGATCCAGTGCTGCTCGGGGCCCTGGGGGCGGCGATGACCCGCGGCATCCAGCGCCACGCCGTGGCCTGCATTAAGCATTTCGCCCTCAACTCGATCGACAGCTCCCGCTTCCTGGTGGACGTGCAGGTGAGTGAGCGGGTGCTGCACGAGCTTTACCTGCCCCACTTCCGCGCCTGCGTAGAGGCAGGGGCGGGCTCGGTTATGAGCGCCTACAACCAGGTGAATGGCGAGTGGTGCGGCCAGCACCCCGCGCTGCTCCACGAAATCCTCAAGCAGCGCTGGGGATTCCAGGGCTTCGTGGTCACCGATTTCATCTTCGGCGTGCGCGATGGCGTTGCCGCGGTGAGGGCCGGCCAGGACCTGGAGATGCCCTTCCGCATGATCTTTGCCGGTTGTCTGGCGGCTGCCGTTGCTGATGGTCGTCTGCCGCAGCAGCGCTTGGATGACGCCGTGCTGCGCCAGCTGCGGGCGCAGCTCGCCGTGCCCCCGGGTTCCTATCCCACCAGCCTGCGCGGCTGCGCCGAGCACCGGGCCCTGGCCCGGGAGGCGGCCACCAAGTCGATCGTGCTGCTCCAAAACGAGGCCTTCCCCCCTGGCCTCCCCCTGTTGCCCCTGGATCCGGCCCGCTCGCTGGCGGTGATCGGCAGCCTGGCCGCCATCGCCAACCTGGGTGATCGCGGCTCCTCCGACACCCGGCCAGAACCCGGCTTGGTGGTCACCCCCTTGCAGGGGCTGCAGGCAGCGGCTGCGCCGGGGGCTGTGCGTTACGCCAGCGGTGAGCGGCTAGCTGAAGCCACTGCCCTGGCGGCCAGCTGTGAGGCGGCCCTGCTGGTGCTGGGCCTCGACTGGCGCCTGGAAGGGGAGCACATCCATCCCGGCGACATCGCGCCGATCCTGCGCCAGATACCGCCGCCCCATCCCCTGCTGCGGCGCTGGTGGCCGCCGGTGGCCCGCGCCATTGCCGCCATCACCAGCTACGGCTCGGCGCGTCAGGGGGGCGATTTCGCCGCCGGCGACCGCACCAACCTGGAGCTGCCCGCTGAGCAGGTGGCCCTGATCGAGGCCGTGCTGGCGGCAAACCCCCGCACGGTGGTGGTGCTGATGGGAGGTGGGGCAATCTTGATTGAGGCCTGGCGCCGGGCTGTGCCGGCGATCCTGCTGCTCTGGTACCCGGGCGAGCGGGGCGGTGAGGCCTTGGCCGACGTGGTGTTCGGCCAGGTGTCGCCCAGTGGGCGCCTGCCCTTCGCCATTCCCACCAGCGCCGACCACCTGCCTGATTTCGAGCCCCGGGCTGCCCAGGTGCGCTACGACCTCTGGCATGGCTACCGCCGCCTGCAGCGAGACGGCAATCCGGCCGCCTTCCCCTTCGGCTTTGGGCTCTCCTACGCAGAGCTGCGCCTCAGCCAGGCGGAGGCCGAGCTGCAGCCAGATCAAATTCAGCTGGCCGTAACTGCCCAAAATGCCGGCTTGCTGGCCAGTGAGGTTGTGGTGCAGGTGTACGCCGAACCGCCCGGGTTGGTGCTGGAGCGGCCCCGGCGCAGCCTGGTGGGCTTCGCTCGGGCGGCGCTGGCGCCAGGCGACTGCCGGCGGCTTCAGCTGCTGATTCCGCTGCGGCAACTGGCCTATTTCGATGAAGTCTCCAGCCACTTTTGGCTGGAGGCCGGCTGCCATCGCCTGCGGGTTGGCCAACACAGTGAAGATGGGGGCTTGCTGCTGGAGATCAATTGCGAGGCAACGGATCTGGGCCCCTGATCAGCCTTTGCCCAGCAGGCGCTGCAGCCGCAGGCGGTTGTAGCGCTGCACCCACAGGCAGGGCAGGTTGAAGGCGGTGGCAAAGGCGAGGTTGATCAGCACCCCCGCCGGAGGTAGCCACAGGGGCGTGATGGTCCAGAACAGCCACAGGGCCAGATGGACCAGCTCGGCCCGGCGAGTTTCCAGCACCAGCCGCTCCAGCTTGCGGCGCTCGCGGCCCACCAGGCTTGCCTTGGCGATCCCATTGGGTAGGGCGTGGCCGGCATCGGGCAGCCAGGGCTTCCAGCGGCGGATCGCCAGCCGCTTTTCAAAGCCCTGTTGCTGTTCGCGCCAGGGCCGCCGCCAGAACCAGTGCTCCCGCTCCAACCAGGCGGCTGGCAGCCGATTGGCCAGGGAGCCCACCAGCAGGCTCCAGAGCAGCCAGCCCAGGGCGCTGGAGGTGGCAGCCATCAGCGCAGAAAGGTTCGTCATCAGGGCCGCAGCAGCTCCTGGGCCAGTAGCTGCACCGATTGGGGGGCGCGCAGCAGCTGGGGATGGGCCCACACCGGCAGCATCTGGGTGCGGCCCACCGGCAGCACGGCCCGCCAGCCGGGCAGCACGGCTAGGTCGATGGCCGAATAAAAGCTGCAGCAGTCGATCCCGGCCAGGGCTTCGAGGTTGCCGTTGAGCTCGGTGAGCAGGGGGCTGCCCGATTTGAGGTCGGCGATACCCGCCAGCAGGCGGCCCGGCCAGGGCTGGGCGGTGAGGGTGCCTTGCTGGGGACTGCCCACGCTGGTGAAGCGCCTGGTGCGGCGGTGGCCTCCCAGCAGCTGGATCCAGGTGCGGGCGATTACGCCGCCGATCGAGAAGCCCAGCAAATCAATGGGTTGCTCACCCCCGAAGGCCGCTTCGATGTGACTGCCTAACAGCTCGGCCGCTTCCGGGACCGGCGTGAGGCCGAACCGCAAGGGAAGCTCAGGAATCAGCAGCGGTTGGCGCTGGTCGCCTAGGCAGCGCTTCAGTGCATTGAAAACGGCTGGGCTGTCAAGCAGTCCGTGCACCAGCACAAGCGGGGTTGGATCGGCGATAGGGACGCCATTCGATTCATAAGCTCAATCTGATCTCTCCGCCACGGTGCTGCGGCCCAGCAGCAGATCTCGCGCCCCATTAACGCGCTGCATCGTCTCGTGGCTGCCTCCACGGTCTGGGTGATGTTCTGCAGCTGCGCTCTTCCAGGCCCGATTGACTTCGTCTGCGCCGATGCGCCCTGCCAGGGGCAGATGCAACCGCTGACGCGCCACGATCGCATCGAGATCGGGATGCTTACCCAAGGGGCCCCAGTCGGCTTTGCTCAGGGCTGGGCTGCGTTTTTTACCGCCCTTGCGCCGGGCCCGGCCCTGCCCCCCCCCGCCGAATCCCCGTTGGGGCGTGCTGTCCTCTGCTGCTGCCGCGGGGCGGGTCCGCTGCGATCGGGTGGCCACCAGTCCCATCAAATTTGGTTGCATGGCCTGGGGCATTAGCTCTGCCGCGGTGTATCTACTCTCCATCACCACCGGCTAACTGGTCGTTAAGTAGCTCAGTGTCATTTGGGTCTACATTTGAGAAAGACCTGTTGGGTCACGGCTGTTTGTTCTTTGCTCCAGAGGTGCTGTGGGCTCCTTAACCAGATTTCGCGATGGCAACAAGCGCCAGGCAGATTTCCTGGATTTGCGAGAGGGCCAGCGTTGGCCTGTGGAGCACCCCATGGAAGGCTGGTTGGACTGGGAGGGGTTGTTTTTGCCAGCCATTCCAGTCGACATTGCCAACTTCGCTGCCGGTGGCGTGGCTGTCTGGGTAAGAGAACAACTCGAGCTATCCCCAGGTGACCATGGCGTTTTGATCACCCAGGCCCATGGCCGCGGTTGTGGCTATCAGTTAGTTAGGTGCTGCTGGCAACTCAGGGGAGCCAATAGTTCCATGGTGGGGCTGGCCTTCGGGCACTGAGCCGAATTTTTTTAGTTTCGAATCAGCCGCTTAATTCGGCTGGATAGGGTGCGTGACACTGGCACCTGGCCGTTGGGGGCAAGGCTGGTTACGGGAAGTCGGCGACTTGGTTTTACCTCTTTCACTCGTACGGCGTGTACGTGTAGGCCTATGGCCACCCCGAGGAGCAGCAGCAGGATTAAGGCTATGCGGTGGCTGCCGTCGCGGCTCGGCATCGGCTTGATATTGGGGAATCCTGTTCAGCAGAGTCTCTCAGGAGGAAGAGATGTGACGACCTCCCCGATCCCGCCCCAAGTTCAGTAGGCGCTCGTAGGATTTGCTTAAGAATTGAGCCGAAAAGATCGATGCGTGTGCCATCCCTGCTGGCTTTGGTGGCCCTGGTGGGCTTCGTGATTGTGGAGTTGGTGCTCTGAGTAGCAGCCAAGAACACCGCTTCATGCGAGCAGGGCTTCTAGGGTCCGCTCTTACTGCGCCTCGGCCTGTGCAGGCACCCATGCTCCACTCCCTCGCCTTTGTGTTGTCCAGGGGCCAAGAGTTGCCCGAGGAGGGTGTTGATTGGCAGTCCCTGGTTGCGGTCCAAGCCCACCAAGGACCCGATCGGGGCAGGGGGCTACGCCTATTTCGGATGCCAGATCAATGGCAGGCCAGCCTCGATGAGCTTGTCGCTAGCGGCTGCGCCACCATCGCTGGGGAAGACCCCCTCGGCTCAGCGCCGGAGCAGCGCTCCCTCATCTGTGATGCCGTGGTTCCGCAGTTTGATGTGCCCTCCCTTTGGATTGGCGTCTACGCCGTTAGCGGCCCCGCCGAAGGAGCCTGGCTGCAAGTGCAGCAGGTGGAGTTGCTAGATCGCTTTCCCCTTGCTGAGGCGGAAAACGAAACCTGCTGGTTCTATCCCACCGACAACGGTTCCTACCTTTGCTGGGAAAATCAGACTGGGCTGACTCTGGCGCCGGGATGGCTGCCAGAGCAGGGCGGGCAGGAAGCCCCGATTGCCTATGACCGCGGCGAGGTGCACGTGCTTTGGTCGCTGATGGCTGATGACGAGGCCCTCACCTGTGTGGGCCTCACCTATCAGGGCCGGCGGATTGAGTGGCCGCGCTTGGAGGGCAGCCCCGCACCAAGCGCCACCTGGACCAGCTTTGAGGTCGACACTATGGCCGACCCCAGCTATGTAGAACGCGCCCGCATCAGCGTTTTTCCCCAGTGATCGGGCGGCCCTCCTAACTCAGCGCACGAACAGCATCTCCTGGTAAGTGGGCAGGGGCCAGAGGTTGTCGTCAACTAGGGCCTCCAGACCGTCAACCACCACGCGCAGGTCGGCCATCAACGGCACCAAGGTGTCCGCGGTGTAGCGCATGTGGGCTTCAGTGCCATGGGGGGGATGGTCGATGGCACTTTGCAGCTGGCCGCTGATGTCCATCAACGACTGGCACAGTCCAGCCACTTCCTTGGAGGTTTCCGGTGATACCTGGATGCCTAAAGAACTTTGCAGTTGCAAGGACTCAGCTAGTTCACCGAGGTAGCGGATCGCCGCCGGATACACCTGGGTGCGGGCGATTTGGACGGCCAGCTTTGCTTCAACATCAATCGCCAGGATGTATTGCTCGGCGTAAACCTCGAAGCGGCTCTGCAGCTCGACCGCTGAGAGCACGCCGGTGCGCTCGAACAGCTCGCGCATTGATTGGCGCTCCAAAACCGGCAGGGCATCGGCGGTGGTGCGCAGGTTTTCCAGGCCCCGCTCCTCCACTGCCATGCGGTGCCATTCATCTGAATAGCCGTTGCCCCCAAATACGACGGCGCCGTGCTGTTCCACCAGGGTCTTGAGCACCGCCAGCGCCCCTTCCTCAAGGCCGCAACCACTGCTCATTTTTGCCTCCAGTTCGCTATTGATCCAGGCGAGGGAATCGGCCAGGATCGTGTTAAGGGCCACTAGGGGGCCAGCCACGGACTGGTTGGAGCCGACGGCGCGAAACTCGAAGCGGTTACCGGTGAAGGCGAAGGGCGAGGTGCGGTTGCGATCGCCCGCATCCTTGTCGAATTCCGGCAGGGTTTCAACGCCGAAGTTCATCACGCCGCCGATGGCTGAGCCGGAGAGCCGGCCCTCCCGGATCTGGTTGAACACGTCCTCCAATTGGCTACCGAGGTAAACCGAAATGATTGCGGGCGGAGCTTCGTTGGCGCCGAGGCGGTGGTCGTTGCTGGCAGTGGCGATCACGGCGCGTAACAGGGGCCCATAGAGGTGGACGCCGCGGATCACCGCTCCGCAGAAGAGCAGAAATTGGAGGTTTTCATGGGGGGTCTTGCCGGGATCGAGCAGGTTCCCCTGGGTGGCATTGCCGATCGACCAGTTGACGTGTTTACCGGAGCCATTGATGCCGGCAAAGGGCTTCTCGTGCAGCAGGCAGGCGAGTCCATGCTTCTTGGCAGTGGCACGCAGAATCGTCATCGTGAGCTGCTGGTGGTCGGTGGCCACGTTTGCCGCCTCGAAGAAGGGCGCCAGCTCGAATTGGGAGGGGGCCACCTCGTTGTGCCGGGTTTTGGCCGGGATCCCCAGGCGGTACATCTGCCGCTCCACCTCCTGCATGAATACCTGCACCCGCTCAGGGATGGCACCGAAGTAGTGGTCGTCAAATTGCTGGCCCTTGGCCGAGGGCCGACCAAACAGGGTGCGACCGGACAGCAGTAGGTCGGGGCGCAGTGGTACGTAAGCGCTGTCAATCAGGAAGTACTCCTGTTCGGCGCCGCAGCTGGAATTGACCGGGGCGATGTTGGTTTCCCCCAGCAGGCTGAGCAGCCTGTGGGCCTGCTTGTTAACGGCTGCGATCGAGCGCAGCAGAGGGGTTTTTTTGTCGAGGGCCTCGCCGGTCCACGAGACGAAGACGGTGGGGATGCAGAGGGTGACACCGTTAGGCGTCTCCATCAGCCAGGCGGGGCTGGTGATGTCCCAGGCGGTGTAGCCGCGGGCTTCGAAGGTGGAGCGGATACCGCCATTGGGAAAGGAGGAGCCGTCGGGCTCGCCCTGCACCAGCACCTTGCCGGTGAATTCGGTGAAGACCGTGCCGTCGCCCTGGGGTGAGATGAAGCCGTCGTGCTTCTCGGCAGTGGAGTTTGTGAGTGGATAAAAAACGTGGGAGTAATACAGAGCACCTCTGGCGGTGGCCCACTCCTTCATCGCCTGGGCCACAACATTGGCCACAGACACGTCGAGCTTGCTGCCCTCCTTGATGGTCCGCTGTACCGATTTAAAGATCTCCTTCGGCAGCGCCGCCTTCATCTTGTCGAGGGTGAATACATCACTAGCCCAGAGCTCATCGAGGGGCTGAATCGGAGCTGTAGGGGCGGCGGGGCGGCTGAGAATCTTTTCGAGCGCTTGAAGGCGGGGTTGGGAAGGCATGGAGAGGTTCGCCACGAACAACACTCCCACCACCCAAATCCGTCACCCCCCCCTAGCTTTGATGCGGTTGATACCAGCTGCGCAATTGGCAGCCGCTTGGTGTGTGCGGTAACCGTGACCACGCCCCTGCGAATTTCAAGAGCCAGCCCCAGACTTTTGCTTTGCAGGGAGTTTTGGATGGTCTCAGCCGATAGCCAGGCTCTGATGGAGTCGATGCAAAGGCATCTCTTTTTTAGTCAGGCCAAGTCCAGCTCCCTTGCCACCAGCCATGACCATTACCGCTGCCTGGCCCTGGCGGTGCGGGATCGCCTGCTCAAAAACTGGGTTGACACAGCCGATACCTACACCCGCGAGCATGTCCGCACTGCCACTTATCTGTCAGCGGAATACCTACTCGGCCCTCACTTAGAAAACAACTTGGTGAATCTGGGCTTGGTGGAGGCAGCCAGGGAGGCCTGCACCAACTTGGGCTTGAGCCTCGAGGAGCTGATCGCCGAGGAGCCCGAACCCGGCCTTGGCAACGGTGGTTTGGGCCGCCTAGCTGCCTGCTTCCAGGAGTCGATGGCGACGCTGGAGTTGCCAGCGATCGGCTACGGCATCCGCTACGAATTCGGCATCTTCCGCCAGCAAATCACTCCCCATGGCCAGGTGGAGAGCACCGATCCCTGGCTGGCTAATGGCAATCCTTGGGAGGTTATCCGGCCGGAGTGGAGTTATCCGGTGCAGATCGGTGAACACACCGTTATTGGCGTCGCCTATGACACGCCGATCCTGGGCTACGGCGTCAACACAGCGAACACCCTGCGGCTGTGGTCAGCGGTGGCTCCCGAGGCCTTCGACTTTGCTTCCTTCAACGCTGGCGACTACACCCGAGCCGTGCTGCGCAAGATGCAGGCGGAAACCCTCTCGAAGGTGCTCTACCCCAACGACGAGCTGGACCAGGGCAAGCGACTGCGCCTCTCCCAGCAGATTTTCTTTGTGAGCTGCTCGCTGCAGGACATGTTCCGCATCCTGCGGGGCCAGGGCCTGGAGGTAACCGACTTTCATCGTAAGTTTGCGCTGCAGCTGAACGACACCCATCCAGCCATCGCCGTGGCTGAGTTGATGCGGCTGCTGATGGATGAGCACGGCATCGACTGGGATACCGCCTGGTCGATCACTACTGCCAGCATTAGCTATACCAACCACACCTTGCTGCCTGAGGCTCTGGAAACCTGGGGTGTGGAGTTGTTTGAGCTACTGCTGCCCCGCCAGCTGGAGATCATCTACGAGATCAATACCCGCTTTCTGCGCATGGCCCGGATTCGCTATCCGGGCGATTCCCAGATTTTGCAGCGCATTTCCCTGATTGAAGAGGGCCCGCAGCGCCGGGTGCGCATGGCCAACCTGGCGGTGGTTGGCAGCCACCACGTCAATGGTGTGGCCGAGCTGCACAGCACCTTGCTCAAGCAGCACCTGTTTGCCGATCTGGCCCGGATCTGGCCAGAGCGCTTCACCAATGTCACCAACGGCGTCACGCCGCGGCGCTGGCTGGCGGTGGCCAACCCACCGCTGGCTGCCCTGCTCGATGAGGTGATTGGCGACCGCTGGCGCACCCACCTCGAGGAGCTGCAAGGGCTTTCCGCCTATGCCGATGACTACGCGTTTCTGGAGCGCTGGCAAGCCGTGCGCGACTTGGGCAAGCAGCGACTAGCCCAGTACATGCGCCGCGAGTTGGGGGTCTTGGTTGATCACACCTCCCTGTTTGATGTGCAGGTCAAGCGCATCCACGAATACAAGCGCCAGCACTTGGCGGCACTGCAGATCGTTGAGCGCTATTTACGCATCCGCGCTGGCGAAGACCTACCGCCGCGCACCTTTGTATTCGGCGGCAAAGCGGCTCCGGGATACGCCCTAGCCAAGCTGATCATCCGCCTGCTGGTTGGTATCGCTGACGTAGTGAACATGGATCCGGTCATGGATGGCCGCCTCAAGGTGGTTTTCCTGCCCAACTTCAGTGTCAGCCTGGGCCAGCTGGTGTATCCGGCGGTTGACCTCTCCGAGCAGATCTCCACCGCCGGCAAGGAGGCCTCCGGCACCGGCAATATGAAAATGGCACTTAATGGTGCGGTCACAATTGGCACTCTCGATGGGGCAAACATTGAAATTCGCGACTGCGTTGGGCCGGAAAACTTCTTCCTGTTTGGCCACACCGCAGAGCAGATCGAGCAGCTGGGCCACAGCGGTTATCATCCGATGCCCTGGATTGAGCAGGACCCGGCCGTGCGCCAAGCCCTAGAGCTGATCGGTTCGGGCTACTTCAGCGAGGGTGATGGCGAGCTCTTCCACCCCTTGCTGGCCAGCCTCACCAGCCACGATCCCTTCCGGGTAATGGCCGATGTGGCCGAATACCGCCGCGCTCAAAACGCCGTGGACGAAGCCTGGCTCGACCGGGGCCGCTGGGCGCGGATGTCGCTGCACAACACAATGCGCTGTGGCTTCTTCAGCAGCGACCGCTCGATCGCTGACTACGCCGAACGCATCTGGAAGGTGGGCCGGGTGCCGGTTCAGGCCAGCGCCGGCGCCCCGGCGCCTTAGGCGCTCGGCGGCTCCGGCTTGTCGCTGTCCTTAAGCGAGGGGAAGCTGGAGCGGATCAGCTGGGCTACCTCCTGGTTCATTTGGGTGCGGAAGCTGGCGGCAGCGTCAGCTTCGAGCACCGGATAGGAGCGTGCCCCAGCGCTGCGCAGCGGCTTCCAGCTGGTGGCTTCCTGCTTCTTAAGAGCTTCCAGCGGCGCGTCGAAGTCGAAGCTGAGCTCCCGCCCCTGGGCGGCGACGCCAGTAATCCAGGCCTCCCGGGCCGGCAGTAGGGCCTTGGCCTTGAGGGTGTCTGGCAACCCCAGCACCGGCTCGTAGTGGTCAAGGGCCCGCAGTTCTGCCTCGAGCAGAATCACCCAAGCCGCCTCTTCGCCGGGCTGCAGGCCAAGACTGTCGGCGCTGGCGAGCATGGCGTCGCGATATAGACAAAGCCAGCGGTAGTGGGACTTCTGCTGCAGTGTTTTTTTAAGGGAGCTTTTGCCGTGGGCCACCCGCTTGGGCAGGGCTGCTTCAGCCCGCCGCAGTAACACCCGATCTTCCGGCTCCAGGTTGATGGCACCCCAGCGCTGCCGGTATTCCCACAGCTCTTCGTATTGGCGCACCTCCTCTGGTGTCCAGCCCAGCCCTTGCAGTTCCTCGCCCCTGCTCGTTTCGTCCTTGGCCACCGGCTCGCCCATCGCTGTCGCAGGCAGCGTAGTGGCCGGAGCTCAACGCACAACCAGCACCGGGCAGCTGCTGTGGGTAAGCACACGGTGGGTTTCGCTGCCCAGTAGTACGCCTTCCAGGCCGCGGCGGCCATGGGAGGCCATCACAATCAGATCAGCTTCATGGCGGCCTGCCGCCTCCACGATCGCCGTGTATGGCATGGAGTGAACCACGGTGTCATGGTCGCTGACCACCCCGGCGGCCTGGGCTGTCGCTACTGCTGCCGCCAGGATTTGCTCGGCGCCATGGCGAGCGGCTTGCACTAGGGCGGTCACCGTATTGGGGTCGACCAGCTCACCTACGCCCACCAGGGAGATGGGGAAGTTGGATTGCACATGAAAGAAGGTGATGCGAGCTCCCAGGCTGTGGGCCAGCGCCACCGCCTGCTGCACGGCCTTGTCTGAGAGCTCGGAGCCATCGGTTGGCACCAGGAGGTGGCGGTATGGCATCTACGGCGCGGGGAGAAGGGCTCTGAAACCCCAGCCTGGGGCAGCTGGCGCCGCTCAGCAACCTCCTGCCGATGCTGCCGCAGAAAAGGGGTTCAGGAGGAAGGTAGGGCTCCCTTCCAACCCGCGAGGTGGGCGGCGGCGCCGGAGCGGGCCAGGGCGCGGGCGCGGGGCAGGGCCGGCTCGAGTTGCTCGGAGCTGAAGGGCGGCAGGGGTCGGCTGCGCAGCCAGGCCCCCCAGCGGAATTCGTGGAAGGGAATCAGCGGTGCAGCGGCCAGCACCCCCTCCTGCTTCAGCTTCCACACCAAGCTGCGATAGGGGTCGTCCTGCAGGCCGGTGAGCTGGTCGGGCAGGGCGCTGGGGGGCAGGGGGCCCAGGCCCCGGCCGTCATAGAGATAGAGCCAGCCACGTTGATGCAGGGCATCAAGCACCTGCTGGGGGTCGGCGCTGTCGAGCTCGAGCACCACGTAGCCGAAGGCGATGGCCGTTGGTTCGATCTCGATCAGGGCCCGGAGGCGGTGGTGGCGGTCGACCATCCACACCGAGCCATCGCTGCTGCGCACAAGAGGCACGGGCTTGCTGCCCAGGTAGGAGCGGCGTTCACGGTCATTTTCGGCACCGAAATCGCGCAGCCTGCTGCGCACTTCAGCAAGTCCCACGCAGAGCTGGGTAGGGCGCAGCTGGGCTATGGGCACCTCAAGCAGCTCCCCCCCCAGTTGTGGGGCCGGCAACGGCTGGTAAGGGGGAAGGCGCAGGGCCATAACGTCAAGGCAGCCCGGATATCCCCATCCTGACCCGCTGCTTCCCCGAATAGGGTCGCCCTCAAGTGCGAGTGGCCATGGCTTCCCCCTCCCATCCCGACCTGAGTGCTGGCCCCCACGGCCCGATCGGGGTGCTGGTTTGCGGCCACGGCAGCCGCAATCGGCTGGCAGTGGCCGAATTTGCCGAGCTCGCTAAGGGCCTCCAAGCGCTGCTGCCCGAGGTGCCTGTGGAATACGGCTACCTGGAATTTGCCAGGCCGATCCTGCGTGATGGCCTGGAGGCGCTGCGAGCTCGGGGCGTAAGCCACGTGCTGGCCGTGCCGGCCATGTTGTTTGCAGCGGGCCACGCCAAAAACGACATCCCCTCGGTGCTCAATACCTACGCGGCCGAGACGGGCCTGCGTATCGACTACGGCCGCGAACTGGGTGTTGACCTGAAGATGATTCAGGCCGCCGGGGCCCGGATTCGCGAAGTTCTCGATGGGGCCGCTGCAGAGGTACCCCTGCACGAAACCCTGTTGGTCGTGGTGGGCAGGGGCTCGTCTGATCCCGATGCCAACTCCAATGTCGCCAAGGTGACGCGGATGTTGGTGGAGGGCTTCGGTTTTGGCTGGGGTGAAACGGTTTATTCCGGGGTCACCTTTCCGTTGGTAGAACCTGGACTTCGCCAGTTGGTGAAACTTGGCTATCGCCGGGTTGTCGTTTTTCCCTATTTCTTGTTTTCCGGAGTGCTGGTGAGCCGGATCCAGCAGCACACCGTGCGGGTGGCCCAGGACCATCCCGAAATCGAGTTCCTGAAGGCCTCCTACCTGGCTGATCACCCCATGGTGCTCGACACCTTTGTGGAGCGGGTGGCGGAGGTGGTGCGCGGTGACGCGAACATGAACTGCTCGCTGTGCAAATACCGGGCCCAGGTGCTGGGCTTTGAGACTGATGTTGGGGCGCCGCAGCACAGCCACCACCACCACGTGGAGGGGCTCACCGACGGCTGTGATCTCTGTGAGCGCGAGTGCACCGGTGCCTGCCAGCCCGATGGCGTGCCGATTCCAGTGGGCGGCCACACCCACGATCTCGACCATCCGCCTGAGCACAGCCATCCGCCTGAGCACAGCCATCACCACTCGCCTTACCCCCACGCAGATCATCCCCTTGGCCCCACAACCTTGCGCCAGGGCGGCAGCAGCTGAGCGATTTTGGAGACGTCAGCGATTGCTGAAGAGAATCTGCTTTGCGGCGCCAAATCGGAAATAAACCAGTTCGCTTGGCGCGGCTCAGCCTTCTCGGCGCGTTAAGAGTCTCGCGGGACTCCAACCCATCAGTTCTGCTGATTGATTGTCCTCTTTCCCCATTTAGGCCGGTTTTTCCCCGGTTTTTAAGGGTTTTTCCCCAGAAAATGGCTCCTTGAGCCAGCTCAGTCCTAAAGGCTGGGGAATGGCGGCTTTTGTTCAAGCTCGCCTTGACAGCATCGGACCATTACTTTCCAGCGGGTTTTCGATATGCGCTCCCTACCTCAATGGGACTGGCAGCACTGGCAATCTCAGCTGAGAACGGCGTGATTTCGCCCTGGCTTTATGGCTTTGACGGACTCGGCGCCGATGTGGCCTACTGAGCTACACCCAAATTCTTGCTTCGTAATGGCACCCCAGCGCAGTCACCTTGAACGATGTATGGAGCAGCCCAGCTGTGTAGAAGATTGCCCGGTGCCGGAAGCAAGCAGCATCAGCTTGGAGGCAGAAGTGCCGGAGGTGTTGTTCGAAGGCATGCGCGAGTTCCTGCGCAGCCATCCCCAGTGGGATCAATACCGCCTGATCTCCTCAGCGCTTTCTAGCTTCCTGTTTCAGCACGGCTGTGCCGATCAGGGGGTTAGCCAGCTCTACCTCAATGGCCTGTTCAAACGCGGCTGAGCTGTTTAAACGAGGTTGGTGTAGACAAAAAAAAGGCGGAAGGGCCAACCTCCGCCTGAGTCTCCCTTGCCCGACCCTGTCAGAGGTCGACCTTGTCATTGTGCGCAGGCTTACTTAAGTCGATTGTGGCGATCGACACCGGATATCCACCACGTCACGAAGTCCCCATGCGCAGCCGGTCGGCTGCGGCATCGCAGGCGCGCCAGGTGATGGCCATTTCAGTGAGGGTTGGGCTCTGCCAGCCGGCCCGGGGCCAGCAGGCCCCATCGACTACCAGCACATTGGGGGCGCCCCAGCACTGGTTGAGGTGATTCACCACACCTGCCTCGGGCTGGCTCGCCATGCGGGCGCCGCCGAGTTCGTGGATGTAGTACCCCGGTGGAGGCGCATCGGGGCTCACCGCCAGGCTGCTGCGGATCCAGGGCTCCAGCAGCGGCAGCACAAATAGCTCTTCAATGGGCCGGATCTGCCCCCCACCAGCTGCCACTACCGCTTCCATGCGCCGGTGCATGTGGGCCACCAGGCGCTGCTCGTTTGCCCCCCAGCGGCAGTTGATGTGGGCGGTGGGTAGCCCCCAGGCATCGAGATCCTCGCCGTTCAACGTCACCTGGTTGTCGGCGTTGGGTTGCACGTCGCCGTGACCGATCAGAAACCCCACCGCCTCGCCCCGGCGGCGCTGCAGCAGGGCGGGTGGATCAAAGCGCTGCAGGGCTGTCCAGAGGCCGTAGCCGCCGCGAAAATCAGTTTCGCTGCCCGTATCCAGGTTGACCGTGTTGGGGATGAAGCAGCTACCGGCCCCTGAAAGTTCGCTGGGCCCATCAAGGGCTGGCACCCCGGGAATCGAAAAGAAGCGACTGCTGGAGATGTGGTCCATCAGATAGCGCCCCAGGCTGCCTGAGGGATCGATTAGGCCGCCGCGCTGGTGGGCTTCGCTCGAGTGCAGCAGGATCCGCAGGGTCTCGATCGTTGAGGCGCAGAGCACCACCAAGGGTGCCTCAATGCGCTCGCGAGCAGCCGTTTTGCCATCCACCAGCAGCACGCCCCGGGCCCTGTCGCCGTCGAGCAGTAGATGGCTCACCACGGCGTTGCTGCGCACCTGGGTGCGCCCCGTTGCCAGGGCCCGTGCCAACGTGCGCCCCTGGCTGGCGGAGCGGGGCCAGCCCGCGCCCCGGTGCAGGTTGAAGCCTCGCGAGTGGATCAGGGGCAGGCCGAGCTCGCTGCCGATGCGGCGCTGCAGGTGGCGCTCGCCCGGGGTGAAGGGCAAGGGCGCCTGGAAGTGGCCATCGGGCAGCTGGGGCAGGCCGTCGCAGGCTCCATGCACCTCCAGCAACTGCTCAAGGCGGGTGTAATAAGGCGCCAGCTCGGCGCTGCCGATCGGCCAGCCCGCCCCCTGACCATCGCGCTCAGCGGCACCGAATTCGTAGTCGGAAAGGCGCAGGGTGATGCCTCCCCAGGTGAGGCTTTTGCCCCCCACCTGCCGGCCCCGGCTCCACAAAAACGGAGCGTCGTCTGGGGTGGAGTAAGGATTGAGCCGCTCATCGACGAACAGCTGGGGATTGTGTTTCCAGAAGCCCGGATGGTGGCGCTGCAGACGCTGCTGGCCACTGGCGATATGGGCCAGACGCCTAGCCGTGTTCAGTGGTTCGCTGCCGAAGGCCTGGCGGGATGAGAGCTCAGGACCTGCTTCCAGTACCAGCACCCGCAGGCCCGCCTCGGCCAGCACCATGGCGGCCACACCGCCGGTAGCGCCGGAGCCCACCACGATGGCATCGGGCTGGGTCACGCTGGCGGGGATGGCCATGTTCTGGGCGGTGATCGCTCGGCAGCGCAGGTGAACGTTCAAACAACAAAGCCCCGACAGGTGGACTGCCGGGGCTTTGGGATGTGGTGGCGGGGGCGAGATTTGAACTCGCGACCTTCGGGTTATGAGCCCGACGAGCTACCAGACTGCTCTACCCCGCGTCGACCTCTTAACCATACCAGTCGAAGTGCCTAGTAATGCCGCTCAGTCGAAGCGCAGCTCACCGATCACCTCCAGGCGCAGATGGGGGGCTGGGATCAAGAAGCGAGTGCGCAGCTCTTCAAGAGCTATCGGCGTTAGCCAGTCGAGCTGCTCGAGCAGGTGCAGGGCCACAGCTTGCTTGGCTCGAGCGGAGCCGTCTTCCACCTTGATCGCTACCCCCATGCCTTCGCCGACGCGGCTGAGGCACTGGATGCCCTCGGCCCCGCCCTTGCTCACCACCTGGCCGTGGCCGCCGCGCATCAGTTCGGTGTCGAACCGCCCCTCCCCGGCCACCAGTTCAGGGTGGGCCAACATCGCCCGGCTGAGGCGCTCCAGATCGGCCTGGCTGCCGGCTCCTAGGTGGGCGTAGAGCAGGGCCATCTGGGCCAGTTGCAGCTGCAGGGTTGGGGCGCCGCAGTCGTCGCGGGCGGTGAGCAGTTCGGCAGCAGGCAGGGAAAGCAGATCACCCACTCGCTTAAGTACTTCCTGCTGCAGCGGATGATCTTTTTGGAGGTAGCTCTCGGTGCTCCAGTTCAGCTGCCGGCAGGTGGCCAGAAAGGCGGCGTGCTTGCCGGAACAGTTGTGCTCCAGGGGGCTGCTGCCGCAGTCCGGCACGGGGCATTGCAGCTGCTCGGCTTCGACTTCAGCACCCCACAGCAGCTTGAAGGCCTCGCGGGCGTGCATGGCCGTGCCGTCGTGGCTGGCGCAGGCGATGGCCAGGCCCCGCTCGCCGCAGTTGCAGTGGTCGGCGGCGCCACTGCCCACAAACACCGTGGCCTGAAAGGGCTTGAGGGCAGAGCGCACAAAGCTCAACTGCTGGGGATCGCCCGCTCGCATCAATACCCGGCCGCGGCCGTCGCAAACCACCGCGTGCACCCGGTGGCGCGATTCCAAGATGCCGTTGCGCAGCAGCCGCACCTCCAGAGGAGGGACGCCCCCGCGGACGGTGCCACCGAAACTGGAGGACAGGGTCACAAGAGCCCGAGAGCTGATCTCAAAGAGCCTGACAGAGGCTGGCCCCCAACAAGGCCAGGATTATCGCCAGTGCTGCGCCTTGTTGCAGCCGCCGCAGCACCGGCTGCACCTGGTGCTGGGCCACCAGTAGGTCTTGCTGGCGCCAAGCCAGGGGTTTCTCCCACACCTGGCCGTCATACCAGCCCGATTCCTCGTATTCAACCCGCTCGGAAACGAGGCGGCGGTGCACGTATTTCCAGCCGAGCCACTGACGCACGAGCAGCAGCATCGGCAGCGCCACAGCAGCAATCATGCCCGCCAGCACCAGCTGGGCCGGGTGGTGGCGCAATACCCAGCTGCCACTGGCCACCAGGATGGAAACGGGCAGCAGCAACAACCAGCTGGTGGCTAAGGGGCGCAACAGACCCGGCAGGTCGTGGGACGGCCAGACGAAAAACCAGGAGGCCAGCAACTGCTCGTATTCCTGCAGGGGCCGCTGCTCGGGCGGCACCGGGCACGGCATGGCGTTCAGGGAGAAACTGCTGGGATTGAGCTTACGAAGCGCACCTGTTCGCCGTGGCCCCAGAACGATTCGAGGTCGTAGTAGGTGCGCTCACTAGGGGTGAGCACGTGCACGATCAGCTCGCCGTAGTCGAGCAGCATCCAGCGGCCCTCCTTCTGGCCTTCGCGCCGGAGGGGTAGCCGGCCGGTGGTCGCCTCGATCTGATCCTCAGCCGAGCGGGCGATGGCGCGCACCTGCACGTCGGAGAGGCCGCTGCAAATCACAAACCAATCAGCCAAAGAAGACACCTCATCAACGCGGATCAGGCGAATGTCCACGGCCTTGCGGTCGTCACAGGCTTCTGCCGCCAGCTTGGCCAGCTGCTCGCTGTCGAGCTCCTGATGGGTTGTGGGCCCGCTGGCGGGGGAATCAGCCATAGACGTTCTCACTGGTGACGGATTGACGCGAGCCCTGTTGCTGGGCCATTTCGGCCCGGGCCTTAGCGGCACTCTTGCGCAGTGCCTCGAGCCGATCTTCGTAAAAGGAGCGCTTCTTTTTCTTGCGGGTCTGCTCCACCAGCTCCTTGAGGGCGCCACCCAAACTCTTGTATGCATTGGGCAGGGTGTAACCGAAGCGGGTGGCCAGGTCGATGGCCCGTTCGTCGGCGGAAATGGCGTCCTGCAGCCGCTTTTCGGAGTTGTTTTTGAGGTAAAGGCGATAGCCGGCAAAGCTGGACAAACCCAGGGCCATCACTAGCAGTAGGCCGTCCTGGACCCACAGCTCACCGATTGCTCCACCCAGGCCAATCGCCAGGGCCGCCATCTCCCAGCCGTCGCGAGGTACCGCATCGTTCTGGATGCGGCCCACCTCATGCCAAAACAACAGGTTGCGATGGTCGATCGCCAGTCCATCCCAGCTTTCTAGGTCAACCTGAATTTCCACTTCGTCGCGACCGATCTCCTCGATGGTGATCAGGGGCGGTTCCACCGAAGCGGCAGCTTCAACAAACACCCAGCTCTGCAATTCCGGGGGCAGCAGCCCTTTCAGGCGCTGGAGCTCGCTCATCTGGGGCTTTCGCGTTAAGGATCAGGTTAGCGATTCCAGCCGCAGCTGCTGCAGAGGGGGCGTGAGAGGCTAGGCAGGTTTGGCTTGCCCACGCCCTATGCCCCGCCGCACGGACCTCAGGCGCATCCTGCTGCTGGGCTCGGGGCCGATTGTGATCGGCCAGGCCTGTGAATTTGACTACTCCGGTACGCAGGCCTGCAAGGCGCTGCGTGCTGAAGGCTTCGAAGTGGTGTTGGTGAATTCCAACCCTGCTTCGATCATGACCGATCCGGACATGGCGGATCGCACCTACATCGAACCGCTCACCCCCGAGGTGGTTGCCCGGGTGATTGAGATTGAGCAGCCCGATGCCCTGCTGCCCACCATGGGTGGTCAGACGGCCCTCAATTTGGCGGTTGCCCTTGCCGAAAACGGCACCCTGGAAAAGCACGGGGTGGAGCTGATCGGCGCCAATCTGCAGGCGATCCGCAAGGCGGAAGATCGGCTGCTTTTTAAGGAGGCGATGGAGCGGATCGGCGTGGCGGTGTGTCCCTCCGGCATAGCCAACACCCTGGAGGAGGCGGAGCGGGTGGGCGAGGTCATCGGCAGCTACCCCCGCATAATCCGGCCGGCCTTCACTCTGGGCGGCAGCGGCGGAGGCATCGCTTACAACCCCGAGGAGTTTCGGGCCTTCTGCAAAAGCGGTCTGGAGGCCAGCCCCGTCTCCCAAATCTTGGTGGAGCAGTCGCTGCTGGGCTGGAAGGAATTTGAGCTGGAGGTGATGCGCGACAGCGCAGACAACGTAGTAATCGTCTGCAGCATCGAAAACCTCGATCCGATGGGGGTGCACACCGGCGATTCGATAACCGTGGCGCCCGCCCAGACCCTCACCGACCGCGAATACCAGCGCCTGCGCGACCAATCGATCGCGATCATTCGCGAGATCGGCGTCGACACCGGCGGAAGCAATATTCAATTTGCGATCAACCCCGTCAATGGCGACGTGGTGGTGATTGAGATGAACCCGCGCGTATCGCGCAGCTCGGCGCTGGCATCGAAGGCCACCGGCTTCCCGATCGCCAAGATCGCCGCCCGACTGGCGGTTGGCTACACCCTCGACGAGATCGTCAATGACATCACCGGTGCTACGCCGGCCTGCTTCGAACCCACGATCGACTACGTGGTCACGAAGATCCCCCGTTTCGCCTTCGAAAAGTTCCGGGGCAGCCCGCCGGTGCTGACCACCTCGATGAAGTCGGTGGGGGAGGCGATGGCAATTGGCCGCTGTTTTGAGGAGTCGTTCCAGAAGGCCCTGCGCTCCCTGGAAACGGGCCATGCCGGCTGGGGCTGCGACCGGCCCGATGCCAGCTGGGAATCCCCGGCTCTGGCCCGGGCCTTGCGCACCGCCACCCCCGATCGGATCTTTGCCGTGCGCGAGGCGATGGTCGCCGGCCGCAGCGACGACGAGATCCACCAGCTCAGCGCCATCGATCCCTGGTTTTTGGCCAAGCTGCGCCACATTCTCGAGGTCGAACAGCGACTGCTGCAGGGTCGCAGCCTCGCCGAGCTGGAGGCGCCGGCCCTGCTGGAGCTCAAGCAGCTGGGCTTTTCCGATCGCCAGCTCGCCTGGGCCACGGGCAGCGATGAGCTGGCGGTGCGGCGCCACCGCCAGGGGCTTGGCATCAACGCCGTGTTCAAGACCGTCGACACCTGCGCGGCGGAGTTTGCCTCCAGCACCCCGTATCACTACTCCACCTATGAGCGGCCGCTGGAGCGACTCAACACCGCCGGTGCGCTCGAGATCGTGCCGCCTGAAAATGAGGTGCAGCCCGAGAGCCGCCGCAAGGTGATGATCCTGGGCGGCGGGCCAAACCGCATCGGCCAGGGCATCGAATTCGACTATTGCTGCGTGCACGCCTCCTTCGCCCTGCAGGCTGAAGGCTTCGCCACCGTGATGGTGAACAGCAATCCGGAGACGGTGTCAACCGATTACGACACCTCCGACCGGCTCTACTTCGAGCCGCTCACCCTCGAAGACGTGCTCAACGTGATTGAGGTGGAGCATCCCGAGGGGGTGATCGTGCAGTTTGGTGGCCAGACGCCGCTGAAGCTGGCGATTCCGCTGCTGCACTGGCTGGCCTCCCCCGAGGGCCTGGCCACCGGCAGCCGCATCTGGGGCACTTCGCCTGAATCGATTGATGCGGCCGAAGATCGGGAGCAATTTGAAGCGATCCTGCGCCGGCTGGAGATCCGCCAGCCCCGCAACGGCCTGGCCCGCAGTGAGGCCGAGGCCCGGGCCATTGCCGAGCGCGTTGGCTATCCAGTGGTTGTGCGCCCCAGTTACGTCCTGGGTGGGCGCGCTATGGAGGTCGTCTACGACGAGGCCGAGCTGAACCGCTACATGGTGGAAGCGGTGCAGGTGGAACCCGACCACCCAGTGCTGATCGACCAATACCTCGATAACGCCATAGAGGTGGATGTGGATGCCCTTTGCGATCGGGAGGGGCTGGTGCTGATCGGCGGTGTGATGGAGCACATCGAACCGGCCGGCATCCATTCGGGTGATTCGGCCTGCTGGCTGCCTTCCGTGAGCCTGAGCGAGGCAGCCTTGGCCACGATCCGCGCCTGGAGCCGGGCCCTAGCCCTGGCCCTCGGGGTGCGCGGCCTGATCAACCTGCAGTTTGCGGTGCAAATCGACCCTGAGCACGGCGAGCGGGTGTTCATCATTGAGGCAAATCCCCGCGCCTCCCGCACTGTGCCATTTGTGGCCAAGGCCACCGGCGTGCCCCTGGCCAAGGTAGCCAGTCAGCTGATGGCCGGCCGCACCCTGGCGGAGCTGGGCCTTACCGATGAACCGCGCCCGCCACTGCAGACGGTGAAGGAGGCGGTGCTGCCCTTCAAGCGCTTCCCGGGTTCCGACACCTTGCTGGGCCCTGAAATGCGCAGCACCGGCGAGGTGATGGGCATTGCCAGCAGCGCCGGCATGGCCTACGCCAAGGCTGAACTCGCCGCAGGTGAAGCCCTGCCCATCAGTGGCACGGTATTTCTCTCCACCCACGACCGCGACAAGCCGGCCCTGCTGCCCGTGGCCGAGCGGCTGGTGGGGCTTGGCTTTGCCCTGATCGCCACCAGTGGCACCGCCGAGGCCCTTCGGACCGCTGGCCTACAGGTGGAATCCATCCTCAAGGTGCATGAGGGCCGGCCCAATATTGAAGATGCGATCCGCTCGGCCCGCATCCAGCTGATCATCAACACCCCGATCGGCCGTCAGGCTGCCCACGACGATAAGTATCTGCGCCGGGCCGCCCTCGACTACGCCGTGCCGACGGTGACAACCCTGGCCGGGGCCCGGGCGGCGGTGGAGGCAATCACGGCGTTGCAGCAGCAGACAATTGAGGTGAATGCCCTGCAAGACATCCACCCCGGACCCACTCGTTAGGGTTGGGGGCCCGCTAGATCCCGCTTTGACAGCCAGCACCCAAGTCAGCAACCAGATCACCTCAGGCAGCGACTGCACGGCGGCTTTCCGGGCCGCCTATGAAAATCGCTACACCTGGGAGCCGGATTTCGGTGGCTATCAGGGCCGCTGCATCTGGGAGCAAGACGGAAAGAGGGTCGAGGGCAGCTTCGTGGTGGGCGCCGACCTCAAGGCCAAGGTTGATGGCGTCGCCGATGAGGAGATTCACAAGGCCCTTGCTTCTCAGCTGTGGGAGGTGGCGATCCACCGAGTGCGGCGCAGCTTTGAGCAAACCCACGGCGCCAACACCTTCAGCGCCGGCGACACCGACGCGGTGGGTACTGAGGTGATCGTGGGCGGCAAAAACGAAGGCGATCGCTATCGCATCAAGGCAAATGTGGTGACGATGGTGCACCGCCACATCCACGGCACCGTGGTGACGATCTTCACCGAGAGCACAACAGACACCGGCAGCGGCTACCTGAGCCGCAGTTACACCAGCCAGTACGCCGATCCAGCAACCGGCGCAGCCAAGGGCGGCATCAGCCGTTTCACCGACACCTTTGTGCCCCTGGCTCGGGTGGGCCCCTGGGTGCTGAGCGAGCGGGTGGTTGAGACCGCTGCCCATGGCGACACGCCGGCTGGCCGCCAGGTGTTTCGTTTCGAGGATCTTGCCCCCTTGGCTTAGGCCATGAGGCCGCTGCTAGGCAATATGCAGCCATGTTTTCTCGTTGGATTGGTGCCTACGACCAGGGTTTGGCCTATTCCGGCCTGGCCCTAGGCACCTACCTGACGCTGCGCATCCTCAACTTCCCAGCCCTCACGGTGGGAATCGCTGCTGCCAATGGTCTGGTGGCTTTGGCTGAGGCCCCTAGTTGCTTCTTACCAGGGCTTTGCAGATGTGACCATGGGCATCAGCTCGCTGACCTGGGCCCTGCAGTTGGGCCTCGAACCGGTCGATCTCAAGTTGGCAAAGGCCCTGCTACAACTTTTTGCCCTGGCCTTTCGGCAGATCAGGGGAGGCTGGATTAAGGATCGCCGGCCCTGGTCTCAGTGTCTCTGGTCTCAGCCTTGAAGTGCTCAGCTGGGGCCATCCCCTACCGGGATCGGGCTTGCGGCAATTAATCAGCGATTTCTCGCTGAGCTGCCCCCCCCCGGCCAGTTTCTGGTGGTGATCGGCAGCAACGGCGCCGGCAAGAGCAACCTGCTCAACCTGGTGGCTGGCGGAGCGGCCTGGGCTTGCCTCTGGCAGACCGGCGGCCAGCGCCAGAACCTCAGCCTGGTGATGCTGCATGAGGGTCGCTTGATTGGCGACTGGAGTGCTGCCGAATGGTCCTAGCTGTGGGCACGCCCCCTGGTGGCGTGGGTCAACATCGCCCCAGCGTGGTCGGCAGGATCGGCACCAACCCGATGGGAAAGGAGCTGGATCTGGCGCGTCGGGTGAATACCGTTATCAAGACCGTCGGTTTGATTTACAAACCAGGCGAACCCAAACTTCGAATATGAAGCCAAAGTGCTTAATGAGGAGGCTGCCAAGCGCAATATCACTGTTGTGGAGCAGTCGGTGGCCAACTCCGGCGAAGTGCTGCAGGCCGCCCAAGTGCTGGCTGACAAGGAGGTAGATGCCTTCGTGAAGATTGGCGATTACGCCACGATTCAGGAGCAAGCTGCCCGGCTGCCTCGCCAGGATCTGCTGGGCTTGCATTGATAACGGCTACGCCGCAGGCAAGCTGGCGGTGCGGGTATTGAAGGGACAATCGCCGGCCAAAATGGCCTTCGAGCCCCTCACCAAAACTGAGTTGATGGTGAACAAGGCCACCGCCGCAGCGATTGGGGTAACCCTGCCTGAGGAGCTGATCAAGGAAGCTCAGAGGTGGTGAGCTAGAGCCCACCCCCATCAGATCACCCCTCTTTTCAGGGAAGGGGGGTGATGTTTTGCAGCTTGTCGTTGAGCTGGCTAGCCATAGCTTGGCGGCCCACGGCAAGCACCTTCAGGGTGTCTTCATGCATGCGCAGCTGGGCATCAGCTACCTGCATGCCTCGCACCAGCTCCTTCATTTCATCCGGCAAGCCGTTGAGGTCGTAGCGCTTGCCCTCGAAGGTCAGCACCGGCGGCTGGTTATCGGATTGCTGGGCGACATTGTCCACGAGAGGCAAATTTCTGCAGATCTCAGGATACGGGTGGCAGGCCAACCGGTCGCTTGAAGAAAAACATCAGCAGGGGCCCCACCTGGGCAGCTTCTACCATCTCCCAGTTTTCCTTGCCGAGGGCATTGAGAAAAAACTGCAGTTGTTCGGCCGGGTGGCGTGGTTTGGTGGCTGCGGCGTCGTATTGCTGCGGGAATTCCTGCTTGAGAAACTCCGGGCTCAGGGCGCCGCCGAGCCGCTCACTGTCTGCCTTGGGTGAGGGAGGACCCGGCGGATTGCCGCTTTCCACGTTGATGTGGATCACCCGGTATTCCCACGCCATCAGGCTTGCAGATGAATGAATTGGCGCTCGCAGAGCTCGCGGTAGCGGCCCCCCTGCGCCATCAGCTCATTGTGACTGCCCTGTTCAACGATGCGCCCGCCATCGAGCACCAGGATCCGGTCTGCCCCTTGCACGGTGGCTAGTCGGTGGGCGATCACCAGCACGGTGCGGCCCGCCATCGCCTGCTCCAGGCCCCGCTGCACCGCCTCCTCCGCTTCGGCATCGAGGGCGCTGGTGGCTTCATCCAGCAGCAGCACCGCCGGGTTACCCAGCACGGCGCGGGCAATGGCCAGCCGTTGCAGCTGGCCGCCAGAGAAGTTGCTGCCCCGCTCTTCGATGCGGCTGGCGTAGCCCTGGGGCAGGGCCTCGATGAAGCCGGCGGCGTTGGCGAGGCTGGCGGCCTGGCGGATCGCCGCCTCCGTTGCGGGCCGGCCGAAGGCGATCGCCTCGGCCACCGTGCCCGAGAACACGCTGCTCTGCTGGGGTACCAGGGCCACGGCCCGGCGCAGCTCCCGGGCCCGCAGGTCGGCTAGGTCGTGGCCATCGAGCAGCACCCGGCCCTGCTGGGCGGTGTTGAAGCGCAGTAGCAGGGAAAACAGGGTGCTTTTGCCGGCGCCGGAGGGGCCCACTAAGGCCACCACCTGGCCGGGCTGCACCTGCAGATCCAGGTCGTGCAGCACCGCTTGGGCGGGGTTGTAGCCGAAGCGCACCTGCTCGAGCACCAGCTCGCCGCGCACGCTGCCAAGCGGCTGGGCTGTGGCCCGGTCTGGAGCCTCCACCGGTTCGGCCTCGATCGCCCGCAGTCGCCGCAGCGAGGCCTGGCCCTGCTGGAACTCGTTGAAGTTGGTGGTGAGGTGGGATATCGGGTCGATCAGCATCAGCAAGGCCGCCACGTAGCTGCTGAAGCCCTGGCTGTTGAGGCCGCCGGCCTGAATCCGGGCGGCGCCGAGCAGCAGCACGGTGAGGATGCCGGCCGCTTCCAGAAAGCCCACCACCGGGTGCTGCAGGGCCAGCAGCTTGAGGGTGCGGTAGCGGGCCCGGCGGTGCAGGTCGATTTCGGTGTCGAAGCGCTGCTGCAGCCAGGGCTCGGCCGCGAAGGCCCGCACTAAAGGCAGCCCACCGATCGCTTCGCCCAGCAGGCCCGCCAGCTCGCTCACCTGCTTCTGGCTGCGTTCGGCGGCGGCCATTACCCGGGCGCCAAAACTGCTCACCAGCACCACCACCACTGGCGCCAGCAGCAGGGTGGCCAGGGCTAGGGGCCAATCGAGCCACACCATGTAGCCGAGCACCACCACCAGCTGCAGGGCGCTGGGGGTGGTGTCTTGGATGGTTTTGTAGATCACGTCTCCCACCCGGTCGGCGTCTTCAGTGAGGCGATAGGTGAGGTCGCCGGCGGAGAGCTTCTCGAGGGCGCCGAATTCCAGCCGTTGCAGTCGGGCAAACAGGCCGCGGCGCAGCTCCTGACTCACCCGCAGGGCCGGCCCGGCCAGCAGGGTGTCCTGGCCGAACTGGGCCGCCTTCTGCACCAAAAACAGCCCCAGGGCCGCGGCGATCGTGCGCAGCACCACCGGGAAGTTGCCAGCGCCGATGGCCGGAATCAGCTGGCCCGCCAGCCAGGCCAGTAGCGGCCAGCAGGCCACATAGATCAGCATGCAGAGCCCACCTGCCAGCAGGCGCCGGCGGTGGGGTCTCAGCAGCGGCCAGAGTTGTCGAAAGCCGGCCGGCGCGGGTGCAAGCATGCGCTAACGCTATCGCTGCTCCCCCAAGCCGCCCCTTGAAACTCGATCAATTCCTCAAATACCAAGGCCTGGCGGGCACTGGCGGTGAAGCCAAGCTGCGCATTCAGCGCGGTGATGTGCGCGTGAATGGCGCCATCGAAACCCGCCGCGGTCGTCAGTTGGCCCCCGGTGATGCGGTGGACCTCGACGGGCGCGAGTTGCTGTTCATCCCTCCTCGCGACCTGCCCCGAGCCAGGCCCTGACCGGCGGCCCATTAGGTTTTGAATATGTCGTTGGAATGGGCCGGTGCGCAAGGCCGTGATCGCGGGCAACTGGAAAATGCACCTGACTTGCGCCGAGACGCGGGCCTTTGCGGCTACGTTTCGGCCCCTTATCGCTGATCTGCCAGGCGACCGTGAGGTGGTGATCGCGCCACCGTTCACCTCGATCCCCACCCTCTGCCGCCACCTCGAAGGAGCTGGCGTGCAGATTGCCGGTCAGAACGTCCACTGGGAGGACCAGGGTGCCTACACCGGCATGATTTCGGCGCCGATGCTGCTGGAGCACGGCGTCAGCCACGCGATCGTGGGGCACAGCGAGCCTCGCAAGTACTACAGCGAGAGCGACGAGCAGATCAATTTGCGTGCCCGCAACGCCCAGCGGCATGGTTTGGTGCCTATCCTGTGCGTGGGAGAGAGCCTTGACCAGCGGGAGGCCAGCGAAACCGAGCGGGTGATTCATCGCCAGATTGAACAGGGCCTGGAAGACGTGGATCCCACCCTGTTGATCGTGGCCTATGAGCCAATCTGGGCAATCGGGACCGGCAAAACCTGCGCCGCTGAGGAGGCCAACCGCATCTGCGCTCTGATCCGGGGATGGGTTGGCAATGACAGCGTGACAGTGCAGTACGGCGGGTCGGTGAATCCGGCCACCATTGACGACCTGATGGCCCAAAGCGACATCGACGGCGTGCTGGTAGGCGGCGCTTCGCTCGACCCCGCGAGCTTTGCCCGCATCGCCAATTACCAGGTGCCGGCTTCGGTGTGATGACCGTGCCCTGTGGTCAGCGCACTGACCACCGCACTCGCGTGATGGGGATTGTCAATTTAACCCCCGATTCCTTTAGCGATGGCGGCCGGTTTGATCTCCCGGAGCGGGCCCTGGCCCAGGCCATTCGCTTGGTTGCCGAGGGTGTGGAAATCCTCGACCTAGGTGCCCAGAGCACCCGACCGGGAGCGGAGGCTATCAGCGCCAACCAGGAGTGGGCAAGGCTGCGACCGGCTCTTGAGCTGATCGTGGCAGCTCGGGCTGCAGGGGCTCTGGATTGCTCCCAGATCCAGGGTCGCATTCAGCCGAGTCATGACGCGCTGCAGAGCCCCCTGATCTCAATCGACACATTCCATGCCCGGGTTGCCTATGCAGCCTTGCGGGCTGGAGCGGATTGGATCAACGATGTGAGCGGCGGCCAGCGTGACTCAGCCATGTTTGCACTGGTGGCGCAAGCTGGGTGCCCATACGTGCTGATGCACTCCCGCGGTGACAGCACCTCAATGGATCAACGAATTGACTACGGACCTGGTGGTGTGGTCCGAGGTGTCGTGGCAGAACTGCAGGCTGCAACCGATCGGGCTCTGGCCGCCGGGATTCGTCCAGGTCAGTTGATCTGGGATCCTGGCCTGGGCTTCGCTAAAAACAATCAACAGAATCTGGAACTCCTGCGAAATCTTTCCTGTTTGCGTGCTGAGGGTTTCCCGCTGCTGGTGGGGCCTTCGCGTAAGCGCTTCATCGGAGCAGTGCTGAATGAATCCAGAGCTACAGCCAGAATCTGGGGCACGGCAGCAGTGATAGCCCATTGCGTGGCTGCCGGGGTCGATGTGGTGCGTGTACATGATGGCAGGCCGATGGTTCATGTGGTGAACATGGCTCACGCCTTAAACCATAATTAGAAATTATTTGAAGTCATTGAGGAGCTAATTTTTAATATAATTTTCTTGGTCTTGCTTGCCGTGGCTTGATATTCGCTATCTCAGCTATAATTTTCATCAAGGTTTTCATAGGATTGATTGCCACTGGCTGCTCTGCCGAGGCAAAATCTCCGCCAAAAGCATAGCTGACAATTTCTTTTTTGTTGGCTAGCGAAAGCTCTGCGAAAGCAAATGCAAGTTGATCTTTGCTCTCCCGCCAGATCCTGTGAATTGGGATTTGGATTTTATTGTCAAGTTCAAGAACTAAGTCCTCATTGAGGAAGTGAAAAATTGAGTTGCGAATCTCACACAGTGCTCCAGTAACTGACAAGTTATTTAGAAAAGCGTCATAAGTCTTGCCACATGAACTCACGAGCTTGCATGGTCTCTGAATTAACATCCTATGTTCAAGTCTGGGCTGAGACCGCTGAACAGATATCAGAATAGTGATCACAAGTAAAACACTATTAAAGCAACACCAAAGGCACCCATAAGCTAGGAGTCCCTGTGAGCTGCCTGAAACACTCTCGCCTAATGCAAAAATTATTTGAAAGAGGATCAAAATATTGAAGCCAAGTAAGATTGATGCAGGCAGCATAGTTTGAAGATAAGGCCCAGATATTGATACCAGTGAATCGGAACCTTTGGGTGTAACGGCAAACGCTTTTCCAAAGGGACTTATCATGGCCGCTAAAATTTCAGGAGCG
>NZ_JBSYHW010000032.1:0-31988 GCF_056108345.1 Cyanobium sp. NIVA-CYA 375
GTGGCACCGCTCCAGCGAGTTGGATTGGCCTGGCGGGCGGCCTCGTAAACCTCGGCTCGCTGCTGGCAAATGGCCTTGCTGCAACCCCAGCCCACGCCGTCACGCTTCAGAGTGGCTTTGCGGGTGACTATGCCCCGGCCAACTGGACCTTCAATGCCAATGGGGGCAGTGGATCCGTTAACACTACGGCGGCCCCTAGCTCGATCACGCTGACAGGCAATGATGCCGGGGGCACGAACATATTCACCAATTACATCACTACCGCAACCGCCGGCGGCCCAGTTAAATTCGACTGGGCTTATTCCTCAACAGACTCCGGCAACTACGATAGCTTCGGCTATCTCTTGAACGGCTTTTACACTCAACTTGCAGATAACGGTTCTCAGGGGAACGGCACAACTACATTCAACGTCGCGAGCGGCGATACATTCGGCTTCAGTGTTTTTTCATCAGATGGTGGTTTTGGCCCCGGCATCGCCACTGTCAGCAACTTCTCCGCGCCCATTCCAAGCCCCGCTCCCGCTTCCGTCCCTGGCCCTCTGCCCATTCTTGGCGTCGGGGCGGCCTTCGCCTACAGCCGCCGGCTGAGGCGCCGCATCAACCTGGCCAAAAGCCCAGTGAGCACCGATTCAGTGGCCGTCGAGCAGCTGTAATCCACACCTGCAATGCCCTTCAGCCCTGCCTCTGGCAGGGCTTTTTTTGTATTCACCCCCCAGCCAGCAGGTGGCAGGGGTTGATCACTCCGGCATGGAGAAGGGTCTGCTCCAACCAGTCGGCCAAACCAGCGGCATCCGAACCGGCCGACCTGCGCTCCTGCGGAGCCATCCCCCAGAGCCGGGCAGCCTGCCATTGCCGAACAACAGTTGAAGCAGCGCACCAGAATGAACCCAGCCACCGCAGCCGATGAACCGCTCCGCCGACTGGCTGCATCAGGCGCACTCCGATCTCGATCTGGCGGCGCTTTACATCCCCACCCGTTACCCCGATAGCCTTCCCGATGGAGCCCCGAGTGATCACTTCGGCAGGCTTCAAAGCGATGACGCCCAGCGCCATGCCCGTTCGATCGTTGACGCAATCACTACTGCGCTGGCCTGAGCCGGAGCTGGTGCTTCACCAGGTTGCCGGCTGGGCCGAACGGATGGCGGCGGAGCACCCCGGCCTGGAGCGGGTGGGCGTTTTCGGCAGCTACGGCCGCGGCGACGCCGGCGTGGGCAGCGACCTCGATCTGCTGTTGATCGATGCCGAGGCGTGCGGCCCCCAGCACCAGCGACTGCTGGCCTGGCCCCTGGCTGATCTGCCCCTGAGCTGCGATGCCCTGGTGTTCACTCCCGCCGAGCATGGCGAACTACTCGCCTCCGGCACCGCCATGGCCCGGGCACTGACCAGCGACAGCCGCTGGCTCTGGCAGCGCTGACCACCCCGCCAGTTTTCCCCTTCACCCCGCCCAGATTTCCTCCAGCTCCAGCACCAGAGCGGGAAAGTGGGGCGACCCATCCAGCCGGGTGGCAGCCCCGATCCGCCAGCCCTGCTTGCCATCGGCCAGCGGTCCCCACACTTCCGCGGTCCGCTCATCTGGGATCAGCAACCAGCCCAGCCGGGCGCCGTTGCGCTGGTAGGCGGCCATCTTCTGGCGCAATGCCGTGATCCCGCGCGGGCCGTCGTCCCTGGGACTCGCCAATTCCACCACCAGATCGGGGCAGAGCGGCGCGAAGCCCCGGCGCTCTGCCGCGCTGAGGGCCTGCCAGCGATCCAGGTCGACCAGCGAAACATCAGGACTGAGCACAGAGTTGTCCGGCAGGCGGAAACCGGTGGAGCTGTCGAACACCTTGCAGCCGCCGGCGGCACGCGCCCAGGCCTGAATCTGAAAGAGCAGGTTGGCGTTGCGGGCTCCTGTTTCGCTGCCGGTAGGAGTCATCGGGATCAGGGAGCCATCAGCGGCCAGCTCAAGCACGGCCTCAGGATTGGCCTGGCACAGCTCGGCGAACTGCTCTGGGGTGAGCCTCAGGCTGCCGCTGAGCGGAAGCGGCAGGGTAAGCGAGCCGCACGGTTGTTCCGGGATCAAAAGCCCAGGGCAGGGCAGCCTGGAGGAAAGCGGCGCCTCGCTACTGGCTGGGGCGAGCGTCATGTCCCTGCCGAAGGGTGGTCCAAGGCTAAGGCAGCAGCTCCAGGATCACATCATCGACTCGAGTCTTGAGGAAACGCTTCATCTGTTGGCCATCCCCGGGATGCGCGAGTCGATCCTGGAGGGAATGGCCACCTAAGCCTCCGAACTGAGCAGCAAACCAGGCTGGTGAGCTGGACCGTTTTATTCACCAAACAGGCTCAAAAGGATGCCTGCAAACTTGCCTCCGCGTCGCCTGCTCTAAAGCAGAAAGCCCAGGCCCTGCTTGATCTGTTGGCTGCTGATCCCTTCCAACAACCACCGCCCTACGAAGCCCTGGTGGGAGATCTCCGCGCATACTGCTCCAGGCGCATCAACATCCAACACCGGTTGGTATATCAAGTGCTGGAGGACTTGCGTGTGGTGAAGGTGTTACGGATGTGGACTCACTACGAAGAGGCGTGACTGGCTGGGGCGAGCGTCATGGCCCTGCCGAAGGGCAGCCCCCCTCACTTCACCCACACCACGCTGCAGCCAGCCCCCCCGTCGCCCTGCTCGGCATCGCTCACCCGCTCCACGTAGGGCACCGTTGCCAACCAGGCTCGCAGGCCACCCTTGAGCTTGCCCGTGCCGATGCCGTGAATAACCCACAGCGGGCCATTGGCGGCGCGCAGCCGTTCCTCCAGTTGGGCCTCCGCCTCATGCACCCGCAGGCCGCGCACATCAACGGTGTTGCGCTCACTGCGCACCTGCGGGCCCCGGCCGCCCAACCCCCGCTGCCCCTTCACCTGCACCCGCACCTCAGGGGGTGAGGGTTTTTCGCCATGGAGCCCCTCGATGCCGGCCAGCTCCAGGGTCAGCCGCATCACCCCACAGCGCACGGTGAGGTCCCGGCCGTCATCGGAGAGGGCCAGCACCTCGCCGGCCTTGCCCAGCGACAACAGCCGCACCCGGTCGCCAACGGCGGGCATCCAGCCGCGATGCTCGCGCCGCTCCGGGGTGGGGCGGTGCTGCTGCTCAAGCGATTTGAGCCGCTGGCCAGCCTGGCGGGCGGTTTCACCCAGGGCGGCGCTGCTGGCCTCTCCTCCATCGCGCCCCTGGCGCAGCCTCCTGATGATGCGCTTCACCTCGTTCTGTCCCTGACGAATCGAGCGCTCCAACTGCTGGCGCCGCTGTTCCTGTAGCTCGGCGCTCTGCTGGGTCTGCTGTTGCCAGCGCAGCAGCAGCTCCTCGTGCAACAGCTCGGTGCGGGCCAGCAGGGCAGCGGCCTCCTCGGCGGCCTCCTGCTGGCGTTGACGCTGATTTTCCAGGCCGGCGATCACCTGGTTCACCTCGCCCTCACCTAAGGGCTCCAGCTGGGCGGCGGCGAGCTCCAGCACCGGCTCCCCCAGCCCCAGCCGGCGGGCAATCGCCAACGCGTTGCTGCGACCCGGGATACCCCACTGCAGCCGGTAGTTGGGCGAGAGGGTGTCCACATCGAAGGCCACCGAAGCGTTCTCGAAGCGTGGATCGGCGTATTTGAGAGCTTTGAGCTCACCGAAGTGGGTAGTGGCGATCGTGAGCCGGGCCCGATCGGCCAGGTGCTTGAGCAGGGCCGTGGCCAGGGCCGAACCCTCGAGGGGATCGGTGCCAGCCCCCACCTCATCGAGCAGCACCAGGGAGGCGCCGCCAGCAGCGCCAGACCCAGGCAGAGCTTCGAGGATGCGGGCGATGCGGCGGATGTGGCCGCTGAAGGTGGAGAGGTTTTGTTGCAGCGATTGCTCATCGCCGATGTCGGCCAGCACCTGGCCGCACCAGGGCAGCCGCGGCGTGCCGCTGCAGGGCAGAAACAAGCCCGCCCGAGCCATAAGAGCCGCCAAGCCGACGCTTTTGAGAGTCACGGTTTTGCCGCCGGTGTTGGGGCCCGTGATCGCCACCACCCGCAGCTCCGCTGCCACCAGCAGGCTGACGGGCACCACCGCATGGCCGCCCTGACGCCGCTGCTGCCAAAGCAGCAGGGGGTGGCGCAGCTCCCGCAGCTCGAAGGGCGCGCTGGGGTCGTCTGCCAGCTCCGGGCGTACCGCCCCCAACCATTGCCCGTAGCGCGCCCGGGCCACCCCCGCATCCAGGCGCACCAGCACCTGCTGGAGTGCGGCCAGAGCTTCAGCCTCCTCGCCCACCTGGGCGCTCAGGGCCGTCAGCACGGCCCGCTCCAGTTCGCGCTCGCGCCCCTCCAGGTCCCGTATGCGATTGCCCAGGGCAATCACCGCCTGGGGTTCGATAAACACCGTTTGTCCAGAAGCGGAGCTGTCGTGCACCAGCCCCGGCAACTGAGCGGCAGCGCCAGCCTTTACAGCCAGCACGGGACGGCCGTTGCGCTCCGAGATCACCGTGTCCTGGAGCATGACGCCGCAGCGGCGCATCAGCTCCTGCAGTCGATCACGCCGATCTGAGCGGGCCCCAAGCAGCTGGCGCCGCAATTCCTCCAGGGGCGGACTGGCCCGATCCGCCACCCGGCCGCCCTCTTCAAGGCAAAAATGCAGCCGCTGCTCCAGCTCCGGCAGGGTGCGCAGCTCTGCCACCAGGGCCGTACATACGGGCCGCAGCTGGGGATCGTCGATCTGGCGCCGCAGCCGGCGGGCCGCAGCCAGGGTGGTAGCCAGGGCCAGCAACTCCTCGCCCGGAGCCGTGCCGCCCTTGGCGCAGAGGGTCACCAGCGCCGCGATATCGGCAACTCCCTGGAAACTCAATCCCCCCTCCAGCAGCCCGTCGAGGCCGAGAAGCTCGGTGGTTTCAGCTAGCAGGCTGCGGCTGGCAGCGAGGCAAGCGGGCAGGGCCAGCTCCAGGCACGCACAGCGGCCCGGAGCTGTGCTGGCGAAGCTGGCCAGCTGCTCAGCGAGCCGGGGCCACTCAAGCAGCTCCAGGGCCTCCTGCTGAATTGGGGCCAATGGGGCGGTGACGTCGATCACCCGGGCAGGTTGGAGGGGATGCCGCCAGGGGGCTCGTAGAGCATCTCGAGCCAGTTGCCTTCCGGGTCTTGGAGATAGAAGCTGGCAGTTCCGTCACGGTGGTCATGCACCGGGCCGCAGGAGCGGCCGGCCGCCACAAGCTGGGCGTGCACCGCATCCACCTCTGAGCGGTCGCGGAAATGGAAAGCAAAATGGGGCCCGGCAGCTTTGTAACTAGGGCTGAGCAGGGCCAAGCCCGTGCCGGCCCCAGGCCACTGCAGATAGGCCCAATCGGGGGCATCCCAGCAGAGCTGCAGGCCCAGGGAGACATAGAAGGCCTTAGCCCGCTCCATGTCCTGCACCCGCAGTGCCACATGGCCAAGATGATGGGCTGCGTTAGGAGTCATATCAACTGAACCATGTGAGTTCATTGTGGGCTACAGAACCGGATCATGAGGATCTGCTCGAGCTTCACCACCGAGACCATCCAGGCAGTACCAGCCAAGGTGAAGAGGGGAATATCAGATAGCTGATGTCACTAGCCTTGGCGCAGCCACTGCGCCGCATCGCAGGCGTGATAAGTAAGGATCAAATTAGCCCCAGCCCGCTTAAAGCAAAGCAGGGTTTCAAGCACCACGGCCCGCTCATCAATCCAGCCCTTTTCAGCGGCGGCCTTCACCATGGCGTATTCACCGCTCACGTTATAAGCCGCAATTGGCAGCTCGGTTTCGCCACGCAGACGGTAGATGATGTCTAAGTAGGCAAGGCCAGGCTTCACCATCAAAATGTCAGCTCCCTCCTGTTCATCGAGCAGGGCTTCGGTGAGCGCTTCACGTCCGTTGGACGGATCCATTTGATAGGTTGATTTATCATTTGGGATTGGCTTGCCCGCACCAACCCGAGGAGCCGAATCAAGGGCTTCGCGGAAGGGACCGTAATAAGCAGAAGAGTATTTAGCTGTATAGCTAATAATGCCGATATGCTCAAATCCCTCCTCATCGAGGGCTTCACGGATGGCCCCAACTCGTCCATCCATCATGTCGCTGGGGCCGATCAAATCCGCCCCGGCCCGAGCTTGGGCCACGGCCTGGCGGCAGAGGATCGCCACCGTTTCATCGTTGAGCACTACCCCCTCTTCGCTGACGATGCCGTCATGGCCATCGCAGGAGTAGGGATCGAGGGCCACGTCCGTCATGATCGCCATGCCCGGGTGCACCTCCTTAAGCCGGCGAATAGCTCGGGGAATCAGGCCGCCTTCGTTGAAGCATTCGGCGCCATCTTCGGTTTTAAGTCCATCGGCCACCTTGGGAAACAGCACAACGCAGCGGATGCCCAAGTCCCAAGCGCGGCCCACCTCCTGCACCAAGCCTTCGAGGCTCCAGCGCTTCGCGCCTGGCATGGCGCCGATTGGCTCGTTCGTGGTCCCTTCGTGCACGAACAACGGATAGATAAAATCGGCTGCACTCAGGTGATGCTCCCGCACCAGCGCCCGCAAAGCCGGGGTGCGGCGCAATCGGCGGGGACGGTAGGTGAGCTCCATGAAAACGGCCTGGCTGGCGCGGATCCTAGAGACGGGCCGCCTGAATCCAGCCAGAGCGGGGATCAGCGCTGCGGGCGGCACGCAACTGCTCCAGCAGCTGGAGCTCCTCGGCGCTGAGCTGGTCGGGCAACTTGAGCACCGGCGTAAGCAGCAGGTCGCCGCGGCCGTCCTTGAGGGGCCAGCCCTTGCCCTTGAGCCGCAGGCTGCGGCCCAGGGTCATGCCAGGTGGCACTTGCACGGAGGCCTCACCGTCGGGGGTCGCCACCCGCACCTCACCGCCAAGGGCCAATTCATCGAGGCTGAGGGGCAGCTCAGCGCGCAGCTGGTCGCCATCAAGCTTCCACACCGAATGGTCCTGCAACTGCAAATTGAGGTAGAGGTCGCCGCGGCGGCCGGTGCCGGGCTGCAGGTTGCCCTTGCCCTTGAGCCGCAGGCGGCTGCCGTGCTTCACACCGGGCGGGATGCGCACCTGCACCCGCTCGTCGTTGACGGCCAAAGTGCGCTCGGAGCCGCGGAAGGCATCGGCAAAGGAAAGACTGATGCTGGCTTCGGCATCGAGATTGATCGGGGCGCCACGCCCGCCGCCTGGCATGCCGCCAGCAAAGCCGCCAGGAAAGCCTGAACTGAAACCGAAACCTCCCGGGGCGCCGCCGGGGGAGGGGCCACCAAAACGACCCAGCAGATCGTTGATGAAGTCGTCGAAGTTGCCGTAGCGGCCGAAATCAACGTCCACGCCGCCACTGGTCGAGCCACCGCCCGCCTGGCTCCAGTACTGGCCAAATTGCTCGTAGCGCCGGCGTTTATCTGGATCGGAGAGCACTTCATAGGCCTCGCTCACCTCTTTGAACTTGGCCTCTGCCCCCGCATCACCGGGGTTCACATCCGGGTGGTACTGGCGGGCCAGCTTGCGAAAGGCGCGCTTGATGGCGTCGGCATCAGCGCCACGCTCAACCCCGAGCACATTGAAGTAGTCGCGGAAGCCGTTCGCGCTCATCGACCCCTAAACCACCGCACCAACCCAGTGTCTCAGCCGCTGGGAACTTCTGCTGGGCCAAGGAAGGGCGGAAGGCCGAACGCGGCGGCACGGCGATCGGCTCTGTTTTGCCCACACAGTCTGGAAAAAGCAAACAGCGAAACTAGTTTGAATTTTTGTTTTTGGAAGCTGATGCCCCGGTTTGGCTCCCTGCGCTCCGGCCTGCTGATTGCCGTGAGCACAGTGCTGCTTGGCTTTACGGCCACTGCCAGCGCCGGTAGCAGGGTCAACTCTTCCAGCAGCTCCACCACTGCCACCTTGGGGGAGGCCCTTGCTGCTTCGACCCCGGAGCAAAAAGCGCTCAGCGCCCATCTGCGCGCCAAGGGAGCTGTTTTTTATGGCGCCTGGTGGTGCCCGGCCTGCTTCCAGCAAAAAAACCTGTTTGGCAAGGAAGGCGGCAATTCCCTGCCCTACGTGGAGTGCGACAAAACTGACGCTGGCCGCAGCCGCTGCATGGCCGCCCAGATTCGGGCTTTCCCCACCTGGGACCTGGCGGGCAAGAAGCGCCGCGAAGGTGTACAAACCATTGAAGAACTGAAAGTGTGGAGCGGCTTCAAAGCAGGCGCCGCTCAAGGAAGCAAGCCTTGAAGCCTGCGTTGTCCGGTCGAGGTAGTGGATCCCTAAGCCCAATGCTCAGAATAATCCTGGTCTTCTTGGTTGCGAATCAGGCACAAGATTGCCGGGCGGCGGACTGAACCTGAAGCGTTGCTGCTCCCAGGCTGCCAACAACGCCGCCAAGGCCACCAGTGCAAGCAGGACGATGCCCAGAGACAGGCCCGGGCGCCTCGATCGGGAGCGCCGCTGACGCCGGGGCGTCTGGGCTGCCCCCAGCGGCCTGGCGCAACGGCCACACACCAGACGTCCAGCCAGGCTGCGATCCGCCTTAACCGACCAGCTGCCGCAGTTGGGACAGGCCATCGCTCCGGCGAGCTGCAATGGGAAGGGCCCTTCCAGGCCCCATGGATCATTTGGGTGATAAGGCTGATCTCACCCCATCTCCCTTAAAGGGTCAGGCGGCCACGGGGGCGGTCTGACGGGAGAAACGAACGATGTTATTCGCTGTTACGGATTTGCTCTTACCGAGCAGGCTTCAGTCACCCTCCTTATACCCCGTCGAAACCATTGCAGCCCCGAGATGGGGGAATGGAGCTGAGCGGAATCGAACCGCTGTCCGAAGCACTGGTGTGAGCCACCTAGTCAGGTCGAAACCGGACTGGTCCATTGTGGCAGCAAGCAAGGGCCGACGCAGGGGTGGGCATCACCGAACCAAATGGCACATCAATCAGCGGAATAGCGGTTGTGCCACCGGGCCTCGAAGACGCCGCGGCTACTGAGCTCACGGCCTTGGGCTGCCAAGCCGTAGCACGCCTACGCCGGGCCGTGCGCTTCCAAACAGACCTGGCTGGCTACTACCGGCTGCACCTGCAAGCCCGCCTGCCCTTCCGGCTCCTGCTGGAACTGGCTCAATTTCCCTGCCGCAGCAAGGACGAGCTCTACGACGGTGTGCAGCGCGCCGTCGACTGGAGCCGCTGGCTGCCTCCTGGTGCCACCTTCCGGGTCGATGCCACCGGCAGCGCCCCTGGCCTCAACCACAGTCACTACAGCGCCCTGCAGGTCAAAAATGCCCTGGTGGATCTGCAGCGCCAGCAGTGGGGCGCCCGCTCCTCCGTTGACCTAGACAATCCCGACCTCTCCATCCACCTGCACCTGGGCGGCGGCGAAGCAGCCCTGAGCCTCGATGGCAGCGGCGGCAGCTTGCACCGCCGCGGCTACCGGGCCGCCATGGGCCTGGCCCCGCTCAAGGAAAACCTCGCCGCCGGCCTGATCGCCCTCACCGGCTGGGATGGCTCGGTGCCCCTAGCCGACCCCCTTTGCGGCTCCGGCACCCTGCTAATTGAGGCGGCCTGCCTGGCCCTGGGCCGGGCGCCTGGTCTGGGCCGCCACTTCGCCCTGGAGCGCTGGCCAAAGTTCGACTCCCAGCTCTGGCAGCAAGAGCGGCAAGCGGCCAGCGACCTGGCCCGAGAGACCCTCCCCAGTGGAGCAGCCCTGGCGCCCATCGTTGGCCGGGAGCAGGATCCCGGCGTGCTTGATCAAGCCCACAGCAACGCTGAGGCTGCCGGCATCGCAAGTGCCCTGGAGCTGAGCCTGGGCGACTGCCGCGACTTCCTGCCTCCGCCAGGGCCAGGAATCCTGGTGTGCAACCCGCCCTATGGCGAGCGCGTCGGCGAGCGTGAGGGCCTGGAGCCTCTCTACGCCGACCTGGGCCGCATGGTGAAGGAGCGTTGCGGCGGCTGGAGCCTGTGGCTGCTCAGCGGCAACCCGGAGCTCACCGGCGCCCTCAAAATGAAGGCCAGCCGCCGCATCCCAATCAGCAACGGCGGCATCGATTGCCGTTGGCTGCACTACGAGGTGCGCTAACGACCCAAGATCGCTCGGGTGGTTTTACTTAGGCCGGCGGTGGTTTCCGGTAGGTAGGGGCCCTTGAGCAGCTGGCCGCCCACCCGCAGAAAAATCCCAGCCAGCACCAGGTTCAGGGCCGCCACAGCCAGGGCGGCATGGATCCAGCTCAGCCCCTGGGCCGCGTGCAGCCCCAGCAGCAAAGCCAGCTCGGCGCCGATCAGGGCCAGCAGCATTAGGGCTAGGCCGCCGCTGAGCAGCAGGGCCCCACTGATCAAGCGCCGCTTCTCCCGATCCACCTCCTGCAGGGCAATGCGCACGTGCAGGTCCATCACCGAGGTCAGCAGAGCGCCAACCCGGCCCGCCGCCACCCGGGCCGGGCCTGGCGAGTTTGGATCCTTCATGACGAACGCCGGCCCGAGGCAAGCAGCAGACCCAGCAGCACTCCCACTCCAGTGGCGATGCCGATCGCCAGCAGTGGACGCTCCCGCACCGGCTTCTCAATGCGAGGCCTCAGGGTGGTGTTTAGTTCATCGAGCAGGTTTTCCAGCTGGGCCTCCAAGGGCGCCAGGTTGTCTGCCAAGCGGCTGGTCTGATCCCCGGCCACCTCGAGGAGATCGAGCAGCTGGTCCTTCACCGCATTGGCGGTGCGGCCGGTTTGGCTGGCAATCACCTCAACCACTTCATCAAAACTGCCCCGAGTGGCCTCCAAGGTCTGACGTGCAACGGCGGGCCACTCACGCTGAATGGTGGGAATCAGGGCTTCAAAACGGTCGCGGAAGCCCTCTGGGCTGGCGGCGCGGGGAGGCGTTTCAGCATTCATGGCGAAGGGGGCGACAACCCAGCTAAGCCACAAGGTAAGGAGGGGGTTGAGCTTTCGAAAGCCTCCGCTACATTTCTCCTGCTCGGCGCACGGGCCTGTTGGTTCACATCAATCAGGTCGAGCTCACCCATTTCAAGTCCTTTGGCGGCTCGATCACGATCCCGCTGGAAGAAGGCTTCACGGTGGTCACGGGCCCCAACGGCTCCGGCAAGAGCAACATCCTTGATGGGGTGTTGTTTTGTTTGGGCCTGGCCAGCAGCCGCGGCATGCGGGCAGATCGCCTGCCCGATCTGATCAATAGCGCCATGCTGCGCGAAGGCAAGGCCGCCGAAACCTCGGTGAGCGTGCGCTTTGACCTAAGCGAGTGGCAACCCGACCAGGCCGAAGCTGGACTGGAGCCGCCAGAAGAAGGGCCCTGGATCAAGCCTGGTCAACAGGAGTGGACCGTGAGCCGGCGTCTGCGGGTTGCCCCCGGCGGCACCTATGCCAGCAGCTTCAGCGCCGATGGCGTGAGCTGCAATCTGCAGCAGCTGCAAAGTCAGCTGCGGCGCCTGCGGGTGGATCCCGAAGGCAGCAATGTGGTGATGCAGGGCGATGTAACGCGGATCGTCTCGATGAGCGCCCGGGACCGCCGCGCCATCATCGATGAGCTAGCCGGGGTGGCTTTGTTCGATAGCCGCATCGAACAAAGCCGCGGCAAGCTTGACGAGGTGCAGGAGCGTCAGGAGCGCTGCTCAATCGTGCAACAGGAGCTGCTCAGCTCCCGCCAGAAACTTGAGCGCGACTGCGCTAAGGCCCGCACCTATCAAGACCTGCGCCAGCGCCTCCACAACGGCCGCCTGCAGGAGCAGGTGCTGGCCTTTGAAGCGGCCCAGGCGAACCAGGCTGCCCTGCTGCAACGCAGCGCCAGCCTCGCCAGTCAGCAACAGACTGAACGCCAAGCGATCAGCGAAGCTGAAACGGGGCTAGCTGCCGCCGCCACGGTGCTTGAGCAGCTCCAGGCCGAGGTCAAGGCCCTCGGTGAAGACCAACTGCTCGCCGTGCAGGCAGAGCTGGCCGGTCTGGAAGCCAGTGGCCGCGAATTGACCCGCCAGGCAGGCAAGCACCAGCTAGATGCTGAGGCCCTGCAGCGCCAGCGCCACGAGCTGGCCCGCACCCAGGGCGAGCTGCGCCAGCAGCAGCAGGCCCTCGAGGCCAGTTCCGACCAAGCCGCTCTCAATGACGCTGAAGCCGGCTGCCGCGCTGCCGAAGCCGCCGTGGAGCTATCGCGCCGCCGGCTCGGCGAGGTGGCAGGGCGCTCCAGCAGCTGGCTTGAGGAGCAGAAACAGCGCAGCCGCGCCCGCCAGCAGCTGGGCGAGCAGATCAGCCCCCTGGAAGCTGAGCGGCAACAATTGCAGGAGCGGCTGCGGCAGCACCAGGAGCGCCTGGCCGAGCTCGGCGCCGAAGAACAGCAGGAGGGGGCCAGCAATCGCAATGCCCAGGAGCAACTGGGGGCCACCGAAAGCGCCTGGCAGCAGGTGCTGGAGGCCACCCGAGCAGAGCAGCAGCAGGTGCAGGAGCTGGCCGAAGCCCTGGCCCTGCAGCAGCGCACCCGCAGCCGGCTGGAGCAGGAGCAAACCCAGCTAGAGCGCGAGATCGCCCGGCTGGACAGCCGCCGCGAAACCCTGCAGGAAAGCCGCGGCACCGGCGCCCTACGGGTGCTGCTGGAGGATGGTATGGACGGCATCCACGGGCCGGTGGCCCAGCTCGGCGAAGTGGAGGAGCGGGTGCGCCTGGCGCTGGAAGTGGCCGCCGGCGGCCGCCTCGGCCAGGTGGTGGTCGACGACGACCGCATCGCCGCCCGGGCGATCGAGCTGCTCAAGAGCCGCCGCGCCGGCCGGCTCACCTTCCTGCCGCTCAACAAGATTCGGGGGGGCTCCGGTGGTAGTGGCGGCGCCGCCCTGCAACGGGGTGGCGGCGCGGGCAGCGGTGGGCTGGTGGGCAAGGCAGTGGATCTGGTGGGTTACGAACCCGTCTACGCCGAGGTGTTCCGCTATGTCTTCGGCGACACCCTGGTGTTCGACAACCTGGCCAATGCCAGACGCGAACTGGGCCGCTGCCGGGCCGTGACCCTCGATGGCGAACTGCTGGAGAAGAGCGGCGCCATGACCGGCGGCAGCCTGCAACAGCGGGGCAGCCAGCTCAGCTTCGGCCGCAGCCAGGACGGCGACGAAGCCGAGCCCCTGCGCCAGCGCTTGCTGGAGCTGGGCGAGAGCCTGCTGGCCTGCCGCCGCAAGGAAGCCGAGCTGGGCCAGCGGCTCGAAGCCCTACGCCCCCGGCTGCTGGAGCACCAGCAGCGCCAGGCGGGCCTGGAGGCCGAGCGCAGCGCCGCCCAGCGGGCCCTGGCCCCCCAACTGCAACGCCAGCAGCAGCTGGGCAGCCGCCTGGGCCAACTGCAGCAGGCCTTGCAGAGCGATCTGCAACGCCAGCAGCAACTTGAATCCCTGCTGTTGCCCCTGCAGCAGCAACGAATCACCATGGAAGAGGCCGAAGCCGCATTGCAGTCCTCCGGCGACGCGGCCCGCTGGCAGGGTCTACAGAGCGAGCTGGAAGCTGCCGACACCGCCCTGACCTCGGCCCGCAGCCAGCGTGATGGGCTGCTGGCAGCCCGGCGCGAGCGAGCACTGGCCGCCGAGCGCCTCAGCAACCAGCTCGAGGCCCTGAGCGCCGATGAGCAGCGGTTGGTGGCCGCTGTAAACACCCTGGTGGCGGAGCGCGCCCGCTGGAAAGAGCAGCACCAGGCTGATCAAGAGCGGCGCAGCACCTTGGCAGCCGAACAGCAGCAGCTGCAAACCCGCTTTGGCGAAAGCCGCCGCACCCGCGATGCCGCCGAAGCTCAGCTGGCCGCCCAGCGCCAGGTGCTGCAACAGCGTCAATGGGAACTGCAACGCCTCGGTGAGGAGATCGAATCGCTGGCCGAACAGCAGCGCGGCGACCAGCTGCGCCTCGCCCAACTGGAACGGGAACTGCCCGAGCCCCTGCCGGAGATCCCCGAGGAGGTGCGGCAGGCGGGTCTGGAGGCCCTGCAGGCGGAGCTGCGCAGCCTGCAAGCCCGGATGGAAGCCCTCGAGCCGGTGAACATGCTCGCCCTCGAGGAGCTTGAGCAGCTGGAAACCCGCCTGGCGGAACTAGAGGAGCGGCTCGAAGTGCTCAGCAAGGAGCGCGAAGAGCTGCTGCTACGCATCGAAACCGTGGCCACCCTGCGCCAGGAGGCCTTCCTTGAAGCCTTCACAGCAGTGGATGGCCACTTCCGCACAATCTTTGAAGGGCTATCCGATGGCGAGGGGCACCTGCAGCTGGAAAACCCGGAAGCACCCCTTGAAGGTGGTCTCACCCTGGTGGCCCACCCCAAGGGCAAGGCGGTGCGGCGCCTCAACTCCATGAGTGGCGGCGAGAAATCGCTCACGGCGCTGAGCTTCCTTTTTGCCCTGCAGCGCTTCCGCCCTTCGCCCTTCTACGCCTTAGATGAGGTCGACAGCTTCCTCGACGGCGTCAACGTGGAGCGTCTCGCCGCCCTGATTGCCGGCCAGGCAGACCAAGCCCAATTCATGGTGGTGAGCCACCGGCGCCCGATGATCGCCGCCGCCACCCGCACCATTGGCGTCACCCAGGCCCGGGGCGCCCACACCCAGGTGGTCGGGTTACCGCCCGCCGCCTGAACCGCCCCCCTTCCCCAGCGAACCAGGTGAGCCACAATGGGCCGACTGGGCCACGGGTACGACCCTTTCATTGACCTCCTCCATCCCCCCTTCCGCTGATACCGGGGCAGCCGCTGCCGCCCCGAGTGATCGCCTCTGGTTGCGCTCCGAGCTGATGGGCACCCAGGTGATCACCCGCGACACCGGCCGCCGGCTAGGCTTGGTCGGCGAGGTGGTGGTGGACATCGATCGACGCGAAGTAGTGGCGCTTGGCCTGCGAGATAACCCCCTCACCCGCTTCCTGCCTGGTCTGCCCCGCTGGATGCCCCTCGATCGGATCCGTCAGGTGGGCGATGTGATCCTGGTTGATTCCGCCGACTCCCTAGCCGAAGGCTTCAATCCCGACCGCTACAGCAAGGTGATCAACTGCCAGGTGATCACCGAAGCGGGCGACCAGCTGGGCCGGGTGCTGGGCTTCAGCTTTGACATCGAAACCGGTGAGCTGGCCACCATGGTGATCGGAGCCCTGGGAATCCCCCTTTTAGGTGAAGGGGTGCTGAGCACCTGGGAACTCACGGTTGAAGAGATTGTCAGCAGTGGTCCGGATCGGATCATTGTTTACGAGGGCGCCGAAGACAAGCTCAAGCAGTTGGGCTCCGGGCTGCTGGAGAAGCTTGGTATTGGTGGGCCGAGCTGGGAACAGGAGGAGCGGGATCGCTATCGCACCGGCATGGTGCCCGTGGAAAACCAACTGGCGGCGGGGCAGCCAGCGGTACAAGAACAGCGCCGTATCCAGCCGGCCACCAGCAAGGTATTCGAGTCCGATGAAGAGTTTGATTACGTCGAACTCGACGAGCAGCGCCAACGGGAACCCCTGCGCCAGCGCCGCTACCTCGACGAGGAGGAGAGCCGCTACGAGCAAACCCGTTACGACGAACTCCCAGCAGAACCCCGCCGCCGGCCACTGCAGGCCGAACCCCTGCCCAGGCAGGAACGACCTCTAGATGCTCGACCAATAGAACCTCGACCTATAGAGCGGCGGCCAGCCCCCACGCCCTACCGCGAACCGCTTGATGTGGATGCTGAAGACTTGCCTAGCAACGACCTAGGAGATCCCTGGTAAAAAATCCCCTCAGCTCGCCTTGAAGGCCAGGGACGCCGAATTGACACAGTGGCGCTGACCGGTTGGGGCCGGGCCGTCGTTAAAAACGTGGCCAAGGTGGGCGTCGCAATTGGCGCAGCGAATCTCAGTGCGCACCATGCCGTGGGCGGTATCGGTATGGGTGCTGATAGCAGCAGGGCTTACCCCATCCCAGAAACTGGGCCAGCCCGTACCGGAATCAAACTTGGTGGTGCTGCTGTACAGCTCGGCATCGCAGCAGATGCAGTGGTAACTGCCATTGCCCTTCTGGTTCCAGTAGGCGCCGCTGAAGGCACGCTCGGTGCCGCCCTGGCGGGCAACCCGGAACTGCTCAGGCGTTAGCTGCTGGCGCCACTGCTCCTCGCTGGCCCCGCGGGCCAAGCCACTGTCGAGGCCGCAGGCTGAAGGGTCGGAAGAACTAGCAGCCATCGAACTCAGCGAAAATCAGCCGCCAGCCTAGGCAGCTCAGTTGGGAGATCTCAGCTCAGGGGCATTCAGCTCAGGGGGCAGTAGCTCCTGCACCAGGGCAGCCAGGCTGGCCACCGCCCCCGGCTGGCCCCGCAGGCTGCGCAGATCGGTGCGCATCTGCTCCAGTCGCCCCGGTGCCGCCAGCCAGTCGGCTGCTTCGGCGGCGATGGCCTCAGGGGTGATCGCCCCAACCCGCTCCGGCACTACCAGGCGGCCAGCGGCAATGTTGGGAGAGGCCAGAAAGCCCCGGTGGCGCAGCCGCCAGGCCGTTATTAGCACCCCAAACAGCCAGCGCAGCAGGGGCAACCGCCCCAGCAATCCGGCCAGTCCATCCCAGGCCTGCATGACGTGCAGGTGCTGGGTTGGCACCAGCACCAGCATCGGCACCCCTAGTGCCGCCAGCTCCGCGGTGTTGGCGCCCACGGTGGTGAGGGCCAGGGAGCACTGGCTCAAGCTGCCGTAAGCCGGATTCTCCCGAACCAGCCGAATCCTGGTGCCAGCTGGCGTCTCAAGTAGATCCGGAGCCAGCAGGCGGGGCTTACCCGACCGGTAGGTACGGGCGATCGGATTAGCGGGGCCTGCCTGAGTCAGCAGCTCCTCCACCGCAGTGGTAGGTGCCAAGGGCAACAGAAAGCGACAGCCAGGACGCAGGGCCGCTAGCCGATCGGCCGTCTCCAGCAAAAACGGCATGCCCACGCGCAACTTGGCCCGCTTCGAGCCCGGCAGCAGCGCCAACCACTCCCCTGCCGGCAAGGGCGCCTCACTGCGGGCCGACTCCGAGAGGTCTGCCATCAGGTCACCCACCACCGTGCAGCGGGATGCCCAACGCGGTGCCAACTGGTCAGCAGCCAGGGGCCCCATGGCTGCGATGCGATCATTCCAGCGGGGCCAGCGGGCCACCCATTCCGCATAGGTGAGATGGCGGTAACCAAGCCGTGCCGAGAGCAACACGGTCCAAAACTGATCACCACCTAAAAACACCACCAGTCCCTGGCGGGGCCAGGGGCCAAACCGCTGGGGACGCAGCAGCAGCGACCAGAATTGACGCGCCGGCACGATGCGCTCAAACAGGCTCCAGGCGGCTGCAGCTCGATGCTCCTGTCCCGTGCCGTTTGGACAGGGCACAAGCAGCAATTTGAGGCAGCAGGCTGCGGCAGGCACCTCAGGCCGCAGCGGCATCTGGCGATGCAGGCGCTGGGCGAGGGGACGAACCCAGGTGGATAGCTCTCCGGGGCCGTTGCTGACAAGCACGATCGCTGCCGAGGGCGGGATCGATTCGGGCAAGGCCTGGATGGCTCGAATTAAAAAATGCGGATGACGAGACTTGAACTCGTAAGGCCGAAGCCACACGCCCCTCAAACGTGCGTGTCTACCAATTCCACCACATCCGCATGTGGTTCGGATCGCAGGGCGAACCGGTGCGAGCAATATACCCATCGCCGGCACCAGAACCCTCTAAGGAAGCTGTCCAGGCGACACTGATACAGTCCATTTTGGCCCATATCAGCTGAGACGCCGCGGATGCCCATCGGCAAGCTGCTGATCGCCAACCGTGGCGAAATAGCCCTACGCATCCTGCGCACCTGCCAGGAGCTGGGCATTCCCACCGTGGCCGTCTACAGCACGGTGGATAAAAACGCCCTGCATGTGCAGCTCGCCGACGAAGCCGTATGCGTTGGCGAAGCACCTAGTAGCAAGAGCTACCTCCATATCCCCAATATTCTGGCGGCGGCCACCTCCCGGGGTGCTGACGCAATCCACCCCGGCTACGGCTTCCTAGCCGAAAACGACCGTTTCGCCGAGATCTGCGCCGACCACGGCATCACTTTCGTGGGTCCCTCCCCCGAAGCCATCCGCTCGATGGGAGATAAGTCGACCGCTAAGGCCACCATGGAACGGGTGGGAGTGCCCACCATCCCCGGCAGTGCCGGCTTGCTGGCCAGCCCCGCCGCCGCTGCTCGCCTGGCCGAATCGATGGGCTACCCGGTGATGATCAAAGCCACCGCTGGCGGCGGCGGCCGCGGCATGCGCCTGGTGCCTGGGCCCGATCAACTCGAGAGTCTGTTCAAAGCGGCCCAGGGGGAAGCGGAGGCAGCCTTCGGCAACCCTGGCCTCTATATGGAGAAATTCATCGACCGGCCCCGGCACGTGGAAGTGCAGGTGCTGGCCGATCGCCACGGCAACGTGGTGCACCTGGGCGAGCGCGACTGCTCGATCCAACGCCGCCACCAGAAACTGCTGGAAGAGGCCCCCAGCGTGGCCATCAACGCCGATCTGCGCCGCCAGATGGGCGATGCCGCCGTGGCCGCCGCCCGCACCATCGGCTATGAGGGCGCCGGCACCGTGGAATTCCTGGTGGACCGCAGTGGCGCGTTCTATTTCATGGAGATGAACACCCGCATCCAGGTGGAGCACCCGGTCACCGAGATGGTTACCGGCGTCGACCTGATCGCCGAGCAGTTGCGTATTGCCGGTGGCGAACCTATCTCGATTACTCAGGACCAGGTAAAGCTCTGCGGGCACGCCATCGAAGCGCGCATTAACGCCGAAGACCCCCGCCAAAACTTCCGGCCCGCCCCAGGCAAAATCACCGGCTGGCTACCTCCTGGCGGCCCCGGGGTGCGGGTAGACAGCCACGTCTACACCGGCTACGAGATCCCGCCCTTCTACGACTCCTTGATCGGCAAGGTGATCGTCTGGGGCACCGACCGCCCCCACGCCCTTAGGCGGCTGCGCCGGGCCCTGTCGGAATGCGCAGTCACCGGCATTCCCACCACCATCGACTTTCACCTGCAATTGCTGGATCGCCCCGAATTCCAGGCGGGCGACGTGCACACCAAATTTGTGGAGCAGGACATGCTCCCTCAAAAGGGCAGCTGAGCCGGATCTGAGTTCAACCGATTGCGGCGCTCTGGGCCCGAAACAACACCTGGCTGACAAGCCCCTGCTGCCCCACCAAAATTTCCCGCACCAGGCTAAGCAGGCCGACCCACACCACCGGCGTCACATCAACACCACCGATCGGTTTGATCAGGCGACGGGTGAGGGCCAGCAGGGGCTCGGTAGGGGCTCCGATCAAGCGCATCACCCCACGGCTCAGATCAATCTGGGGGTACCAGGTGAGCACGATGCGGAACAGAAAAAGCAAGGTCCAAAGCGCCAGGCCCAGGGCCAGTACTAGGTGCAGGCCGGACAACAGCGGCAGCCAGGACTGGGAGAAGAAGGTGGCGGCCGTCACAAAGCTCTAAGTAGCTGGGCTAACAGCGTAGGAAGCCGCCACCACTGCCTAGGATCGCCCCACGAATTAAGCCGGAGAGCTGTTTCTGCCATGACACCATCGCTAGCCAATTTTCTGACCAGCCTGCTTGCCGGCGCTGTGATTGTGGTGGTGCCCATCACTATCGGACTGGTGCTGATCAGCCAGAACGACCAGCTCGATCGCCGTCTTTGATCTATTGGCAGCTCAGGAGCGCCAAGTCTCTGGGTGCTTGGGCTCAACTGCCTACACTGGCTAAACGCTCTGTCGGGTGAAATACCGTGGTTAATGCCAGCCTAAATTGGGCCAGCATCGTGGGCATAGTGCTTGCGGTGGGCGGTGCATTGCTTTATTTCATGCGGAGCTTTAAGCCCGCCCTAGCTCGCGACTATGACGTCTTTTTCGCCGCAGTAGGCCTGCTCTGCGGCGGCATCCTGTTTTTTCAGGGCTGGCGCCTCGATCCCATCCTGCAATTCGGCCAGTTTCTGCTCGCTGGCACCACAGTCTTTTTCGCCTATGAAAGTGTGCGCCTGCGGGGGGTTACCACCGAGCAAGCGCGGCGGTCGTCCTACTTCGACGACGACGAACCCATGCCCGAACCCGGGCCCTACAAGCCCCGAATGGGAGGACGCGCCTGGGGCGAGGGCTCAGCAGATCGCTTTGACGAGCCTGAGCCGCTGCGACGCCGCATCCCCTCCCGCGGCGAAGGCGATGCGGCAGATGAGGACGACTTTTATCGAGCCCCCCGCCCTAGCAGTCGCGCCGCCATTCCTGAGCGAGCTGCCAGCCGCCGCCCGGCCCAGGAAGACTGGGCACCCCAAAGCTCCAGCAGGCCCAGTGCTGATTTCGGTGCCCGCCGGCGCGATCGAGACGCCGCTGCAGAACCACGGCGCGGCAGCAGACCGGCCGCAGCCACTGAAGCGATGCCTCGCTCCAGCCGCAGGCCCGCTGCCAGCTCACCAGAAGTGCCAAGGGCTTCTCAACCAACGGGTGTGCCCCAAGGCTCACCGATTAGCGCTGCTACCCCTGCCAGCGGCAGAACCAATCGCCCTGCAGCAAGCGATATCAGTGATGCAGATTTCACGCCAGTGAAACCGGCAGGTCGCCCCGAACCCAGCCCCCGAGGCAACAGCCTCCGGGACAACAGCTCCCGCTTCGACGACTGAAGCGTCTCGCTGCCAACAGATTGGGGCTCGTAATAGCGCCAGCCCTGCTGCTGATTTTCCAGAGCTTGCTCTTTAGCGGCTGCTCAAGCGGCTCATGGCTGGCCCGCCGTAGCGCCGGCCAGATTGGCATGTTCAACAACAGCAGCCGTCAGGAACCCGCCCTCAGCGGCCAGGGCCGATTTCTTGCCTCAGTGGTTGATCGGGGCGGCAAGGCCACCCTGCTCTTGCAGGAGCAGCCCAGCGGCCGAATCGTGCCCCTGCGCCATTTCCAAAACCACCAGCCCCACAGCTCCCCCTCCCTGAGCTGGAACGGTCGTTATGTGGCGGCCCTGGTGCAACAGGGCAACCAAAGACTGGCCTTGATCGAAGACCGGGCCAGCGGCAACCTGCACCGGCTACCCCTGCCAGCAGACCGCACCGCAGTGCGCCTAAGCCTGTCCCCGGAAGCACGCCAGCTGGCGGTGCAGGTGTCCCAGGCTGGCCAGTGGCGCGTGCAGCTGTTTGACCTGCGCAGCCTGCTTGAGCCCGACCTGCCCGGCGGCATCGCCGTTCAGGGGGGCGGAGCAGATCCCTCGCCATGAGGAGCTCGCTACCAAATAGAGCCATCGCAGCAGCAGCAACCACCTTGCTGCTGGGCGGCTGCCTTGCCCCCATGCCGCAGCCAATAGTCCCTCTCAACTCCCGCCTGGAGGCACTTGGAGCCAACCGAGATCCAAGCCTCTCAGGGCGTTGGCTGGCCTTAATCAGCGGTCGGGGCGGCCGCGAGCAAGTGCTGCTGCTTGATCTAGAGCGCCAGCAGCCCGTCGCCCTGCCGGCCCTCAACCGGGTTGGTGCCCAGCCGGTGAGCGTCAGCGTCGACGCCGCAGGAGAGAAAATTGCCCTGGTGCGGCAACTAGACGGGCGCACCGAATTGGTGCTCTACCGGCGCTCAGCGCAAAGCCTGCAACCAATCGCCATGGTCCCCAGCGGCGTTGCCCACCAAGTGCAGCTGCAGGCCGATGGTCGCCAGCTGGCTGTGCAGGTGAGCCGGGGCGGGATCTGGCAGGTGGATCTTGTGCAGATCCCCTAGACCTCGCCTCGCTCAGGGCACCAGACCCGCCCAACGCAGAAAGGTCTGGCCGCTCAGGGCTTCGATCAGCAGCACGGCAACAAAACCGACCATGGCAAAGCGGCCGTTAACCCGCTCGGCGTAGCCGCTCCAACCAAAGGCCGGCACTTCGCCTGTTGTTGCACTAGTTGCTGTACTAGTTGTTGGGCTTATTTCTGGGCTCTGGTCGGGGCTTGGTTCACTCATGGTGTCAGGGAGGTGATCAGGCGTGGCGGCCCACGTCATAGCCGGCCGCGGGCAGCAGCCGCCAGTTGCCGCTGCCATCGAGCTCCAGCACGGTGTCGTGGAAGGCGGTGAGGGTGGGCCGATGACCGACGCTGACAAAAGCCATTTCCCGCTCAGCTAGCAGGGCATAAAGGTGACGCTCCGTTGCCACATCAAGAGCGCTGGTGGCCTCATCTAGGACAACAAAACTTGGTGAATTGAGCAGCAGGCGGGCAAAGGCCAGCCGCTGCTGTTCGCCTAGAGAAAGCAGGCGGGGCCAATCCTGAATGATGTCGAGATCGGGATAGCGCTTAACCAGCTCGGGCAACCGCACCTGCTCCAAAACATGGCGCAGTTGCTCGTCGTTGAAGCGATCGGGCTGCAGCGGATAGCAGAGCTGCTCCCGCAGGCTGCCAAGCAGCATGTAGGGCTTTTGGGGAATAAACAGCAGATCTCCCTCCTTGGGCCGTTCCACCCGTCCAGCGGCAGGGGGCCACAGCCCACTCACCATGCGCAGGAAGGAGGTCTTGCCACAACCGGAGGGGCCCACAACCAGCAAACGCTGCTGGCGATTCACCTCAAGGCTGAGATCTCGAATCAGGGTGCGGTTGGTGCGGGGCGGCACCAAATCGACATGGCTTACCAGGATTGAATTACCGCTGCGATCTGTAGTTGTGGCGGCCAATTGGGCTGCCAGCGCAGCAGCCTCGATGCCGATTGAATCAACCTTGCCCTGAAAACCCTCAAGTCGGCTGATCGAAGCGGAGAATGCTGCTAGCCGATCAATATTATTGACGATATAACTGACCGAAAAGAGCACTTGGCTAAAAGCAATACTGGCCTGCCCGAACACTCCGAAATCTACCTCCTTAGCGAAATAAATGGGCGCAATCACCAGCCATGGCAGAAAGCGCGAAAAATAATCATAGGAGCGCTGAATTACACTGATAAGCGCTTCCCAGATGATTAGGCGATCGTAATTCCTAATCGCGCCATCCAAGCGCCTGCCCGCCTCACGACCCTCCTGCTGTTCGCCTCGATAGAAAGCAATAGATTCAGCATTATCGCGAATATGAACAAGCCCATAACGAAAATCAGCCTCCAGCTTGAGTTGTTGATAGTTTAAATTCACCAGCTTGCGACTGGCGAATACTATCAGAGCAGTGCCTCCAACCGAATAGACAAGCAGCACTAGAGCTAGCCTGTCGCTAATAGTCCATAGGACGATTATAAAGCTTACGAAAGTGAGTAGGGCAGCAATTATCTCAACCGTGACACTAAGACTAGTACCCGTAAAACTGGCAGCATCCTGTGAAATCCGCTGGTCTGGGTTGTCAATCTCCTCGATCGACTCATCATTTGGATTGAGTACGTAATAAGCGCGATTAGAGAGATATCGACTTAGCAGACGGCCACTCAGCCACTCCCGCCACAGCAGGCCAAGCTTGGGTATCAAATAACTCTGAATCGCCCTGATCGGCAGGGCTATTACTAGGCAAAAGGCATAGATTGCAACGATCTTCCAAAATTCCTCAGCCTTATACCCCACTAGGGCATTTTCAATATTGCGAGCGACATAACTGATGCCCACATTAATGCCATTAATAACCAGAATAAGTAGGGTTATTACCCCCATCAACAGCCAGGGTAACCAGCGGCCATGGCGCAACTTGCCGCGGAACGCCACAAAACAGCCCAGCCCTCCGGCCAGTAACACCATCAGCAGCGGACCGATCGGGCTGCTCCAAATCACAGCTACCTGCTCGGGCACCCCGGGAAGAAAACGGCTGCGCAGTTCGGGGATCAAGGCCCCGGTGAGGGCCAACACCCCAGTGAGCAGCAAAAAGGTGCTGCCTACCACCACCGCTAGCAGCGCTGCCACCAGCAGCAGAAATTGCCAGCTCTTGGTGTCGTCAACCGGCAGGAAATAGGGCTGGGCTAGGCGCTGCAACTTGGCCAGTTGACCGCGAAGAGCCTTGAAGGGGTTCATGGAGCAGGTCGGATCAAGTCATTGTCGCGGGCCCGCGGTCAGCCCGGGGGCCAGGCCAGCGGACGCCCACCAAGCACGTGCACATGCAGGTGAAACACGGTCTGCCCCGCATCCACGCCGCTGTTGATCACGGTGCGAAACGAATCAAGACCCTCCTGCTTAGCCACCCGGGCAGCCACCAGCAACAGGTGGCCCAGCAGGGCCTCCTGTCCCTCGCTGGCAGCTGAAAGCTGGGCGATCGGCTGGCGCGGAATCACAAGCACATGCACAGGCGCTTGGGGCGTTACGTCGCGGAAAGCTAGGCAGTGCTCGTCCGCATACACCTGATCGCAGGGGATCTCACCGCGCAGGATGCGCCCAAAGGTCGTGTCTTGACTCACAAGGGCATGGGGGTGGGACAGCGGTGGCACTAACGAGGTAGTGGGCCTTGGCTTGATGTTGGCACGGTGCAAGACGGCAGCGCTGCAGGGCCTGGAGGCCAGGCCCGTGCTGGTGGAGGTTGATCTGGCTCCCGGCTTGCCGGGCCTGCAGCTGGTGGGCCTAGCCGATGCGGCAGTGCTGGAGGCAAGGGAAAGGGTGCGCTCGGCCCTGCGGCACAGCGGCCTGAAGGTGCCGCTGACGCGGGTGGTGGTCAATCTGGCCCCCGCTGATCTGCGCAAAGAGGGACCGGCCTTTGACCTGCCAATCGCCCTAGGGCTGCTGCTCGCCAGCGGCCAGCTGGAGGCCGCCAGCAACAACGAGGTTTGGAGCGCCGGCGAGCTGGGGCTAGACGGCAGCTTGCGACCAATCCGGGGGGTGCTCGCGATTGCAATTGCGGCCCGTAACCACGGCGCCCGGGCGCTGGTGGTGCCGCAGGCCAATGCCTGGGAGGCGGCGTTGGTGGAGGGGCTGCGGGTGTGGGGCGTTGCCGATCTCGGCCAAGTCCTCTGGCGGCTACAGCATCCCCGGGCCCGTCAAACCCAGGCCGCCGCCGCCGCCCCTGGCCTAACCAGCGCAGTGAGAGCCGATAGGCCTCTGGAAAAAGATCTTGCTGACGTCAAGGGCCAGCCCCACGGGCGCCGGGCCCTGGAGATCGCCGCGGCCGGAGGCCACCACCTGCTGCTCTGCGGCCCACCCGGTAGCGGCAAAACAATGCTTGCCCAGCGGCTGGCGGGGCTGCTGCCCCCGCTCGATCCGGCGGAGGCCCTTGAACTCACCGCAGTCCACTCGGTGGCGGGACTGCTGGACAGCAGCAGCCAGGGCCTATTGCAAACCCGCCCCTTTCGCAGCCCCCACCACAGCTGCTCCGGGCCAGGGCTGATCGGCGGTGGTGGCCAACCCAGACCAGGGGAGCTGGCCCTAGCCCACCACGGAGTGCTGTTTCTCGATGAACTGGCCGAATTTCGCCGCTCTGTGCTCGACCAATTGCGCCAACCCCTAGAAGACGGCGAAGTCTGGATTCACCGCGCCCGTCAGCGGACCCGCTTTCCCTGCCGCATCACCCTGGTGGCCGCGGCCAATCCCTGCCCCTGCGGCTGGTTTGGCGATCCAGAGCGCAGCTGCAGCTGCGGCGAGGGCCAGCGGCGGCGCTACTGGGGCAGGCTGTCTGGCCCCCTGCTGGATCGCATTGATTTGCAGGTGGTGATGCGCAGGCCGTCCAGCGCAGCACTAACAGCGCCGTTTCGAGGCCAAAGCGGCAGCGTGCCCAGCGACGAATCAAGCGCTGAGGTGCGAGCACGAGTCTGCCGGGCCCGCTCCCGCATGACGGCTCGCAATCCCGGGGGCTGCTGCAATAGCCGCATCGCCGGAGGTCTTTTGCAGCAGGTGCTCCAACTGGAGGGCGAAGCCCTAGCAGTGTGGGAGGCAGCAATCAAGCACCGGCAACTGAGCGCCCGCGCTGGGGCAAGGCTGCTGCGGGTAGCCCAAACAATCGCCGACCTAAACGACGAAACCAAAATTGGCGCCATGGCCATTGCCGAAGCACTCACCTACCGGTCCTTCGATCAAGGGGTGTCTCGCTAAACGGGAGACCAGATCGAAAAAATCAGCGACGGCGGCGGCGCTGCTGGGCTTTGCGCTTGTACTTCTCCACGGGTGTCTCGTGGTGACGCAGACGCTTGAGGTCGGCAAAGATGCCGGCCTTGGACACCTGGCGCTTGAAGCGGCGCAGAGCCGATTCAATTCCTTCATTTTCGCCGACGGTGACCTGGGTCATGAAGCGCTGCGCTGCTCACAGAGCTTGCCAATGTAGCAACTGCCTTTCCCGCTGATCCACGCCCAGCCGCCCTGGCTCAGGGACTGGTGGGACTTGGGATGGAACTGGGCGGCGCGACAGGCAGACCTGGCTGGAGCGCAGCATCCGGCCAGGCATCGCGGTAGAGATACACGTGGCCCAGATTGCGACCACCGAAAGCCCGGCGCTTGAGCTGCCAGCCCGGCTCAAACACCAACTGCAGGAAGCCAGAGCCCGGACCCTGAGTGCGGGCTACAAGCATTTCAGGACCCGCACCAGCCTTGGTGGGCACAGCCAGAAGCACATTGTCAGCACTCTGACGCTGCACGGTGAGCCGATAGCTCGTAGCCAGATCAGCACCGCCCACACGCACCGAGTAGCCGTTGGCATCGATGAAGCGGCTGCAGATGCCACTGAAATCAAAAGTAGCCAGCAGAGGCTCCACCAAAGCTGGCGCCCCGGGGACCACGGCAAAACAGGGCCGGGTCGGCTTGACCTGCTCGTAGATGTTGAGCTGGGCGCGGACGCCATCACCGATCGGCGCCGCCACCAGCACAAAACGCTCCTGACTCAGATCAGCAGCCTGAAACAGGGCGTTGGCCATGGCTGGGGTGGCGCCAAGAACCACCGCAGTGGCGAAAGCTCCAGCTGCCAGGGGAAGAGCACTGGCACCTAGTTGGGGCAATCGCATCACGGCATTTGCAGGCAGCATGTGCGCAATCGTATGCACGGCAACCGGATTGGGCTAGGCCGGCTTGTTGATACGGATGGCCACCAGTAAGGCCGCAACCGTGCCGGGCAGGCTCAGGCCCAGGATCCAGAAGGTGGTCTGCATGCCTAGGTCGGGGTCGCCATAGGCGAGCTCAAAGACGGAGCCCGTGGAGGCGATGCCCAGCACGCAGGCCAGGGCCAGAAACAAGCCGGCCAGGGGTTTCATCGGCATGGAGGGGAACGATCAGCGGATGGAACGGACGTCAGCCCGTTGAAAGCCCTTTTCCAGGAGACCTTCATTGAGGCTGAGCTCATCGGTGACCCGGTCAACGAAGAGCACGCCTTCGAGGTGGTCCATCTCGTGCTGGATGCAGCGGGCCAGCAGGCCATCAGCCTTGACCCGTTGGGGGCGGCCCATCTCGTCGCGGTAGCTGACCTCGACCGTGGCGGGGCGCACCACATTCAAATAGACTCCAGGAATGCTGAGGCAACCCTCCTCGTAGGTCTCGATCGCAGCGCCGAAGCGGGCGATCTCAGGGTTGATCAAAACCAGCGGCGCCGCAGCGGCATTCTCGGGATCCAGATCAATCACCAGCAGCTGCTTATGCACTCCCACCTGGGGTGCCGCCAAACCGATGCCTTTGGCCGCGTACATGCTGCGCAGCATGTCCCGGGCCAGATCTCGCACACTCTCATCAACCTTGCTGATGCGCTTGGCGGGGATGCGCAGCACCCCATCGCCCAGGGTATGGATCGTGAGAGATGACTCCTCAAGGGCATCCTTGGGCACCTGGACACCGCGGCTGGCCTGAACGGCGGAGCGTGCCATCTGGGCAAAGCTGCCGGCTGAACTGCGGGCCAACGCGATACTTACTCGTACGACATTCACTTTAAGTCGTTCTGCCTTGGTGCACGCGGTGGCTGACCCCCTTGGAGTCCTTCCTGCCGCTGTTGTGGTGGGCCAAACCCCCAGCCTGCGGGAGCCACGGCTCCTCGACGGGGTGCTCTATTGGCTGGATCAGCGACCCCAGGAAGGGGGACGCACGACCCTGCTGCGGCGCCTGGAGCCAGACCAGCCAGCAGAGGAGTTAACCCCTGGCAGCTGGAATCTGCGCAGCCGGGTGCATGAATACGGAGGCGGCAGTACGGCCCTGGGCCACCGGAGCGATGGCCGGCCGGTGGCGGTGTTCAGCCACGACGGCGACCGCTGCCTCTGGCTGCTGGAGCTCGATAGCAGCGATTGCCAGCCGCGACGGCTCAGCCCGCCAGGCGCCTACGGCGGCGGCGTGATCGATGCCGGCCGCGACCGCTGGATTGGCGTATTGGAAAGCGGCAGTGATGCAGGTGCTGGCCGCGACCAGCTGGTGGCTGTTGGGCTGGAAGGTGGCGAGCCCCAGCCGCTGGTGGAGCCAGCCGACTTCTGCGGCTATCCGGCCCTAAGCCCCTCCGGCGCAGGGCTGGCCTGGGTGGAGTGGCAGCAGCCCTTCATGCCCTGGGAGCGCAGCCAGCTGTGGCTGGGGCACTTCGATGCGGCAGGCCAGCTCACCAGCCGCCGCCTGGTCGCAGGATCGGGGGTGGGGGCAAACCCAGACATTTCGGTGTTTCAACCGCTCTGGTGCGGGCCCCACCTGGTGGTGGCAAACGATCGCTCCGGCTTCTGGAACCTCGAGCAGCTCGACAACGCCGAGGGACTCATCGCAGAAACCCTGAGCGCAGAGGCGCCGCTGCATTGGCGGCCGCTGCTGCCCATGCAGGCGGAATTCGGCCTGCCCCAGTGGGTGTTCGGCATGGGCACCCAGGCCTGGGATGGCGAGCAGCTGCTGGCCACCGCCTGCCTGCAGGGGCGCTGGCAGCTGGGCCGGGTGGAGCTGCCGAGCCAGGGCGGAGGCGCCGGCCAGTGGCGGCCCCTGGCCATCCCCTTTGATGATCTGGCCGGTGTTTGCGCCGAAAGGGGACGGCTGGCCTGCATCGCCGGTTCAGCAACTGAAGCTGCGGGCCTGCTCGAACTGGACCTGGGCAGCGGCAACTGGTGGCATAGCCCTGCGGCCGCCTGCCCTCTGGCGCCGCAGGCGATCAGCCTGCCGCAGGAGCTGTGGTTTGAGGGCCACGGCGGCGCCCCCAGCCACGCCTGGTTTTACCCCCCAGCCGGGGGGGGCCACCGCGAGGCGCCCCTGCTGGTGAAAAGCCACAGCGGCCCCACCGCCATGGCCCGCACGGCCCTGAACCTGGCCATTCAGTTTTGGACAACTCGCGGCTGGGGGGTGGTGGATGTGAACTACGGCGGCTCGACCGGCTTCGGGCGGGCCTATCGGGAGCGGCTCGCTGGCCAGTGGGGCGTGGTGGATGTAGCGGATTGCGCCGCCGCCGCCCAAGCCCTGGTGGCGGCGGGGCGGGCCGATCCCGACCGCATCGCCATCGAAGGCGGCAGTGCCGGCGGCTTCACCACCCTGGCCGCCCTGTGCTTCACGGACGTATTTCGCGCCGGCGCGAGCCGCTACGGCGTAGCCGACCCCAGCGCGTTGGCGTCTGAGAGCCATCGCTTTGAAGCCCGCTATCTCGATGGTCTGATCGGTGCCTGGCCGGAAGCGCGCGCCACCTACGAGGCCCGCTCGCCCCTCGCCCACGCCTCTGAAATCCGCTGCCCCGTGATCTTTTTTCAGGGCCTCGATGACAAGGTGGTGCCACCGGAGCAGACCGACCGCATGGCAGCAGCGCTCGCAGCCAACGCCATCCCGGTGGAGGTGCACCGCTTCCCGCTGGAAGGCCACGGCTTCCGCGATGGTGCAACTTTGGTTCGCGTCCTGGAGGCCACCGAGGCCTTCTTCCGCCGGCACTTCAACCTGTGATCGCAACCTTGGCGAGCGACCTGCTGCCCAGCTTCGGCTGGTTGGCCCTGGCCCTGGCCTGCCTCAGCCTGATCCTGGCGGTGGGGCGAGCCCTTGGCACCCGGTTGCAGCTGCGGCTCTGGGGCATCCCCGAAGCCCTGCTTGCGGGCCTGCTGGGCCTGCTGCTGGCCCCGGGCGGGCCGCTACCGCTTTTGCCACCCCAAGTAATGCAGCTGTGGGCCGATCTGCCGCTGGTGCTGCTCACCTTGGTGTTTGGTTCGCTGCTGCTCGGCAAACCCCTGCCAAAACTGGAGGGGTTGTGGCGGCCGGTGTCGGGGCAGGTGTCGCTGGCGTTGGTGCTGGCTTTCGGGCAATACGTGGTGGGGGGCCTGGCGGTGCTGCTGGTGCTGCAGCCCTGGCTGGGGGTGAGCCCGGTGATGGCTTGCCTGATCGAGGTGGCCTACGAGGGCGGCCATGGCTCCGCCGCGGCGATGGGGCCGAGCTATGCGGCACTGGGCTTTCCCGGCGGCCAGGCTTTGGGCCTGGCGATGGCCACGGTGGGGCTGCTGAGCTCCACTTTGGTGGGAGGGCTGGTGGTGGTGCTGGCCCGCAGCCGCGGCTGGCTGCTGGCCGATGCCCCAGGCGCCGCAGCCAGTGAACCCACCAGCACGACCAGCGGCGATTCGGGGGGCGTGGCGGCCAGGGCGGCGGCCTGGGCGGTGAACCTGGCCCTGGTGGGCGTGGCCGTGCTGACGGGCGTGGGGCTGCTGGCCGGGCTGCGCTGGCTCACCTCTGGGCTGGGGGATGGCGTTGGCAGCGTGGTTGATGCGCTGCCGGTGTTTCCGCTGGCGATCGTGGGGTCGCTGCTGGTGCGGCTGGCGCTGGAGCGCAGCGGCAAAGCCCATTGGGCCTCTTCCGCGGTGCAGGGGCAGGTGGGCACCCTGTCGGCAGATTTGCTGATCACCGCCGCCACCGCCGGGCTGGATCTGGCCCTGCTCAAGGCCGACTGGCTGCCGCTCACGGTGCTGGCCGTAGGCGGCCTGGTGTGGAACCTGGGGGTGACGCTGCTGCTGGCGCCGCGGCTGCTGCCCGCCGACTGGTTTGAGCGGGCGGTGATTGAATTCGGCCAGGCCACCGGGGTGGCGGCCAGCGGCCTGCTGCTGCTGCGCATGGCCGATCCAGACGACCGCAGCGACGCCCTGCCGGCCTTCTCGATTAAGCAGCTGATGCTGCAGCCATTTCTAGCTGGTGGGGTGGTGACGGTGGTGGCGCCGCTGGCGGTGGCGGGTTGGGGGCTGCCGCTGTGGACCGGCTTCTGCTTTGCCCTGGTGCTGCTGTTTGGCGGCACTGGGCTGTGGCTGGCGCGGGCTCAAGCGCCGGCGCCGTAGTGCAGGGAGCGGAACTGCTGGTGCACGGCAACCATCTGGGCGGCACTTAGTAGCGGTGGCTCGCCTAATTGCAGGGCTTGTAGATACATCTGGGCCAGGGTTTCCACCTCAACGGCGATGCGCAGGGCCTGATCGAGGCTGCTGCCGAGCGTTACCTGGCCGTGCTGGGCCAGCAGGCAGGCCAGCCGATCCCCCATGGCCTGCACCGCCAGGGCTGAGAGCTCGGCGGTGCCAAAGGTGGCATAGGCGGCGCAGCGGATGTCATCGCCGCCGGCTACGGCGGTCATGTAGTGAAAGGGGGGGATGGGGCGGCCGTGGCAAGCCAAGGCTGTGGCATGGATCGAGTGGCAATGCAGCACCGCCTGGATCTCGGGCCGGCTAGCGAGGAGATCGGCGTGCAGCCGCCACTCGGAGGAGGGCCGCCGCTGAGCCGCCACCGCCGCGAGGGGCTGGCCGCTGCTATCAATCGCCACCAGATCGTCCGGCTGCATCTGCTCGAAGGGCAGGGAGCTGGGCGTGATCAGCAGGCCACCCGGAATGCGCACCGATAGGTTGCCGGAGGTGCCCTGGTTGAGCCCGCTGGCGTTCAGGCGCCGGGCAACGGCCACCAGGTGCTGGCGCAATTCGGCATCGGCGGTGGTGGACGACACCGCGGAGTAAGCGTCAGCAGACAACGGCAGGTGGGCGGGTTGGGCTGACGCTAGGCAAGGGGGCCAGCAGGGGCTTCGGTGGGCACCTGGGTAGTGCGCCAAGAGCCCTGAATAATCACTCCACAGCCCGCCGCACGGTTGCAAACGATGGACAGGGGCTACGGCACGGCAGGGGGAATAAGTGCGGCAGTGCCGGGCTGCTCTCGCAGAGCCTGGTGCCGGAGCTTGAGATCTCCCGGAAGGCTCCAATTATTAGATAGCCATATCCGATTTATGCATGGCAAGCAAGACTGGAAGCGGCTCAGTGTTTTGCACCCAGGACCTAAACCAATGGCCTCCAAGATTATTCAGCCCAGCAGGCCTTGTGTAGC
>NZ_JBSYHW010000033.1:0-30265 GCF_056108345.1 Cyanobium sp. NIVA-CYA 375
TAGCAAGCAGGCCGAATTTTGTCATGGTATGCACGCGAGTTCTAAATACTAGCTGCATATGCCTCCCGAGTCAACCCGTGAGCATTGGCAAAGCTTATGCTTCGGATCGACTGCTGACGGATTACCTATGGATCCTGATAGTACTTGGGAATCTAGGCCCTAGGTCGTTGGTATGGGCCTAGGCACTTGGGGAGTGACGCCCATTACCCCAGCCCAAGGATCGATTCCCTCCGTCCCTAGGGGGTGAGCCTGGAGAGTAGCTCTCTGCCGTTGGTCTGAGCAGACCCTCAAAATCCTTGCGTGCCCGTTTGGTCTGTGAATCGTAGTTTGCGGTCCATCCGGGCTCAGGCCCGCAAACCAGCGCAACAGGTGGGAGTGGGTCGTCGAGGGCCGGGTTTTTCAGCGGACCCTTAAGGCCCCGCCAGGATCACCGCCTCGGCATCGGCCCGCGACAGGCCATAGGGAAAGTGACGCACACATACCTTGCCGTCGCTGTGCCAGCTCACCTTGAGCTCCTCAACCTCCAGCTCAATCTGGGCACTCCATTCAGGGCGGTGCAGGTCCCAGAGGCAGGGATTGGCACGCTGGCGCTTGGCACCCAACTGCTCCAGCCAGTGCTCCAAAGCCGGCAGGGGGTGGTGATAAAGCGGCGTTTTGGAACTGGGCATTTCGGTCATGGCTCCAACCCTGTCACGTTGGTGGAGGCGACCTCAGGCCACCAGCTCGGCCGTTGCACCAATTGGGCGCCGCGCATCCAGGCCACTCCCACACCCAAAACCAAGCTCAACACCAGGGCAAATCCCAACAGCAGCAGCGCCAGCCACTCGCCGCCAGAGAGATCACGCCGCACCGAAGCGGGCCGGGAAACTGTGGTCGAGGGCGCTGCAACCGGGTTGCTAAGCAGCGAAGGCGGGCGCAGCTGGTCGTCATAGCGCTGGCGCAGCACCGGATCGCTCAGCACCCCATAGGCCTGCTGCAGCTGCTGGAAAGCCAATGCAGCCTCCCCAGCCGGCAGCAAGGTGGTGTCGGGGTGGTAGCGCTTGCTCAGCCCCCGGAACGCTTGACGTAGCTCCTGGGGCGAGGCGGTCTGCGGCACCTGGAGCAAGGTGTAATAGCTGGGTGGGGAGCTGGCCAAAGGCAGGGCACCGGGCAATTGATCCGGTCTGCGGGATCCTAGGAATTCCAAACCCGTTGCCAAGCCGGATGGCTCGCACCCTCACCGCCAATGCTCTCTGGCAAGAGCTGGGCTGGCAGCCCAGCCCAGATCAAGAAAGGTTGCTGGGCGACCTGCAGCTGCAGCTACGCCAATGGAACAGCAAGCTCAACTTGACTCGCCTAGTGGAGGACGACGATTTCTGGATAGCCCAGGTGTTTGACAGCCTCTGGCCCCTGGTGCCCCTACTGCAATCGGGGGCAGACCAGGCACCGCTGCGGCTGATTGATGTGGGCACCGGCGGTGGCTTCCCCGGTCTGGCGCTGGCGATCGCCTTTCCCCAGGCCCAGTTGACCCTGGTGGATTCGGTGGGGCGCAAGGTGGAGGCGGTGCAAGCCATGGCCGCAGCGCTGGGGCTGGAGGAGCGGGTACAGCTGCGCTGCGAACGGATCGAGCGCACCGGCCAGCAGCCGGCCTGCCGGGGCCAGTTCGACTGGGCCCTGGCCCGCGCCGTGGCCAGTGCGCCGGTGGTGGCGGAATACTTAGTGCCCCTGCTGCAACCCCAAGGGCGAGCCCTGCTCTATCGCGGTCAGTGGTCCACCAGTGACCAACAGGACCTCGATGCCGCCCTTGCCCTTCTGAAAGCTGGCATCGACCAGTGCTTAGCCAGGGAATTACCCAGTGGCCGGGGCAGCCGTCACGCCCTGGTGATTAAACCGCTTGGCCCCTGCCCGAGCACCTATCCTCGGGCCGTTGGAGTTCCGGCTAAGCAGCCACTGGGCGCGGCAACGTGCGCTTGAGCCGTACGGGCGACGGCACACCAAGGGGCAAGATCTCCTGGTCGGCCAGCTGCTGCTGGAGCTGGGCTAGCTGCTCATAGGCAACCCAATGGATGCAATCAACGGGACAGGTATCAATCGCCTCTTGAATCAGCTCGGTGGAGTCGCCGTCCTGACGAATCGCCCGGGAGCGGCCCCAGTGGGGCTCCACTGCAAAGGTGTTAACGGCCACATGGGCGCAGTAGCGACAGCCAATACAGACCGCTTCGTCCACCCAAACAGCTTTCTGACCTAGAGCTCCACCCAGCAGTGGTTCGTGACCGGTGCGCCTCGACTCAGGTGGCAAGGCGGTGGCCGTAAACGCCAGGGAAGGATCAACCATGCCGGTATGGGGACCCAAATCTAGGCCCAACGGCTCACTACCAATTCGATGCTGCCGTCTTGCTGCTGGACTTGCTCGTTCACCTGGAAACCCTCCTCAGCCGTGGCTGCCAGGATGCTGCGCAGGGCATATCGCTGGTTGAGCTGGGCTAGAAAGCGCTCGACTGGCACGGGCTGGTTCCAGAGGTCGAGATCGGTCACCAATTCGTAGCTGCCAGTCTCAGGGTTGAGTCGAAAGCCAATATCAGCGCCATTGGCCTGAGCCACAGCCAGCTGAGCCTCCACGGTTTGGCCGCGATAGCCGCGCACCATCAAGGACCCTTGCCTTGGGCCATGGCCCAAATCCTCAAGCGCTTGTAACAAGGACTGGCTATCACGGAGCTCGGTCTTGATGGTGCTGAAGTGCGACATCGCTTTAGGAGGAAGTAATTGGTTTAAGAGAGGGAGTGAACCTGGCTCTGCTGGGCCTGTTGCTGGGAGAGAAAGGCCTCAGCCGTAGCCCGACGCTGCTGCACAACCCCGAGCCGAGCCTCAATGCGCTCGGTGAGCTGCTCGCAGGCCATACCCTGCAGCCCCTCTACAAGCTCATCGACACGTCCATCTGGATGGATCCGGTATCGGATGGTGATTTGCTCCATCCCAGAGGCTGAAGAAGTTTGGAAATGTTAACCAGGAAATCCTGGGGCTGTTCAGCTGAGCAAACCTTCCTCCACCAGCGTCTGCAAACGCTCCAACACTTCCGGCTGCTCGAGCTGCTCAAGGGCCAGCCTGGCCTCATCGCGCACCCCCGATTCGAAATCGTTGAGCATGGCGTGCAGCAGCGACTCAACCACCAGCTGCTGCCGGGGCTCCACCAGCTCGCCGTAGAGGCGACCAAGGGCCCAGGCGCTGTTGCTGCGCACCGCCGGCTCACTGTCGATGCGCAGGCTGAGCAACAGCTGGGCCGCGGCGGGATCGGCCTTAGCCGGCCCGGTGCAGCCGGCCTCAGCCAGGGAGCTGGCAGCCCAGAGGCGCACCGCGGCGATGTCCACCTGCAGGGAGCGAATCAGAGGATTAAGGATTGGGGCCTCTGGGTAGTTGCCAAGGCTCCAGGCCACGGCCTTGCGCACGTAGCCGTTGTCGTCTGAAACCAGCAGGCCCAGCAGGGGCTCAACCGCCTGGGGGCTGGGGTTGCGGCCCAAGGCGTAGACCGCGCTCATCCGCAGGATCGGGCAGCTCTCCGTCAGCAGCGGCAGCAGCAGGGGCAGGGCCCGGGGATCGCGGTGTTCACAAAAGATGCGCAACCCCTGCATGCACTGCTCCTGGCTGCCACCGCCCGAGTCGCCCCGCAACAACACCAAGCCCAGATCGCACTCAGCCGCCACATCGCTGGCCGTTGGATCACTGCTATCGAGGTCGTCGAGCGGATCACCACGCAGCTCCTCGGCCAGCTCCTCGGCGAGCATCTCCGGGTCGAGGTACAGCTCCTGGGGACTATCGCCAAAGGGACCAGCTCCTCCCGGCTGCTGATCGAACTGCGGAGAAAGGCTCACAACGTTGCCTCAGCCAATCGGAGCGGGGGCCGCCATATCGCCGGGCAACCAGATGCGGGCGCTCACGGCAAACAGGGCCAGTCCAAACAACACCACGATCGCGGCTGGCAGCAGGGTGGAGCGGAAGAATTGCACAGTCTTGGGGGGAGAGCAGGCGCCTGGCTCCATCATCGCCCGGCCGCGCCCCCCTAGGCACCCATCCCGCGCAGGCCGGCCTGCAGGCGGAAGCGCTGCTGCAGGCCCAACACAGCCAGCACAGCCACTACCAGCCCGCCCCAACCCCAAACGGGCAGTTTGAGCAGGAAGCCGCCGATGCCGAGCAGGGCTCCGAAAAGCACCGCACAGCTCAACACCAGCTGGCTAACCAGATCGAGCAGGGTTTCCTGGGGCTCGACGCCGGTGCGGCGCCGCCAGCCGGCCCAGCCCGGCCCGGCCGGCCTCACCTGGTGCACGAAGCGCTCGAGCACCTCGGCACTCTCCGGCGGGGTGGCCAGCATCACCAGGATCCAGAGCACGGCCGTGAGCAAGGTGGTTACCAGCAGCCGCACGCCGTAGTCGTCGATGCGCAGCAACGGCACCACGGAGGTGGAGAACCCCACCAGGAAGCCGCCAAGCATCGCCGCCAGCTCGGCGGCGGCATTGATCCGCCACCAGAACCAGCGCAGCACCAGCACCACCCCCGGGCCAGTGCCAATAGCAATCACCAGCCGGAACATGGTGCCGATGTTGGTGCTCAACAACGCCGTGAGCACACCCAGGGCCACCAGCACCACCGAGGCCAGCTGGCCCACCAGCAGCAGCTCCCGATCCTTGGCCTCCGGCCGCATGAAGCGCTGGTAGAGGTCGTGGGTGAGGTAGCTGGCACCCCAGTTAACCGCCGTGCTCACGGTGCTCATGAAGGCCGCCACCAGCGACACCACCACCAGGCCCAGGGCCACGGGAGGCAGCAGCTTCACCGCCAGCAGCGGGTAGCTCTGCTCCCAGTCGGTGGATTCGGGCAGCAACACCACCCCCGCCAGAGCCACCAGAATCCATGGCCAGCTGCGCAGCAGGTAGTTCACCCCAAGAAACACCCAGCTGGCAATGCGGGCCTGGCGCTCGTCGCGGGTGGCCAGCAGCCGCTGGATGAATTCACCGCCGCCGTCACTGCGGCGAAAACTCCACCACTGCAGGGCGATGTAGGCAGTGAAAGTGGACACCGAAATGCCAGCGCCTTCGATCCAGCTGAAGCGGCCACCCTCCAGCCGCCAAGGCACCAAGGAGAGAAGCTCCGGCCGGTTCAACTCGCGCACGCTGGCCAGCAGGGCATCCATGCCACCGGCGGCCTGCACCGCGTAAACAGCCACGGCCAGCGCTCCGGCCAAGGCCAGCACCAGTTGCAGCATGTCGGTCACTACCACGGCCCAGAGGCCCCCGGCAGCGGTGTACACGAGCACCAGCACCCCCACAATTGCCAGCAGCTGCAGCCTTGCGGCGGGAGTGGGGGCCAGCCCTAGGGCTTCGCTCACCTTGGCCATCGCCAGGAAGGCGTAGCCGATGCCGATGCAATTGATCGGCAGGGCAAACAAAAAGGCCTTGATGCCCCGCAGCCAGGCGGCGGTGGGGCCGCCATAGCGCAGCTCGGTGAAGGCGGCGTCGGTGAGCACACCGCTGCGGCGCCACAGGGGGGCAAACACCACCGCCATGGCCACATGGGCTACACCGAAGCTCCACCACTCCCAGTTGCCAGCCAGGCCGCGCACTCCCACCAGGCCAGCCACATAGAGGGGCGTGTCCACCGAGAAGGTGGTGGCCGCCATCGAGGCGCCGGCCAGCCAGCCCTTGAGCTGGCGGCCGGCCACGAAGTAGTCGGCCTGATCGCGGTTGCGCCGCGAAAGCCAAAGGCCCAACATCAAGCTGGCCACTAGATAACTGATTAAAATCAGCCAGTCAATCTTTGCCATAGCCGGACCTTAAGCCGGCTCCAGGCTGCCCTCAAGCCGGCGGCGCAGTTGGCCGCAGGCGGCATCGGCATCGAGGCCGCGGCTGGCCCGCACACTCACTGCCACGTGACGATCGATCAAGGCACGGCGAAACGCCTCGACTGCACCAGGCTCCGGACGCTGGAATTCCTCCTCGGCGATCGGGTTGTAGGGGATCAGATTCACATGGCTCTGGAAGCCGCGCAGGAGCCGCGCGAGCGCCTCGGCATGGCGAGGCTGGTCGTTTAGCCCGCCCAGCAGGATGTATTCAAAGCTCACCCGCCGGCCAGTGAGCTTGACGTAGTGGCGGCAATCAGCCAGCAATGCCTCCAGGGGATAGGCATGGGCCGTGGGGATCAGCTCCTCCCGCAGGCGCTGGTCTGGGGCATGCAGGCTCACCGCCAAGGTGAACTGGGCCCGGCCCAGCCGCTCTAGGGCCTGTTCCGCCAAGGTGGGCAAGCTTTTGGGCACGCCCACGGTGCTCACCGTGATCTGGCGCTGGGCCATACCCAGATCGGTGCAGAGGCAATCGATCGCTGCCAGCACCGCTTCGCTGTTGAGCAGGGGCTCACCCATGCCCATAAACACCACGTGACTGGGGCGCTGGTCCATCACCTCACGCACGCTCAGCACCTGATCGACGATCTCGTGCACCGCCAGGGAGCGCTGCAGCCCCCCTTTACCGGTGGCGCAAAAGCGACAGGCCATCGGGCAACCCACCTGGCTGCTCACACACACCGTCAGCCTGCCTTCGGCGGGGATGCCCACGGTCTCGAGGCTGAGCCCGTCGAAGGTACCTAGTAATAGTTTTGTGGTGCCATCACGGGCGACGCTGCGGTGCAGCTCCCGCGAGCGACCAATCCAGTCGCCGGCAGCACTGGGGGGCTGGCTGGCTAGCTGGTCCCGGAAGGCCTTGGGCAGCACAGTCACCTGGTCGAGGCTGCGGGCTCCCTTGGCGTAAAGCCAATCGTGCAGCTGGCGGCCGCGGAAGGCGGCTTGGCCATGGCCAACGGCCCACTGCTCCAAGGCCGCCAAACCCATCCCCAGCAGGGGAGTGGCAAGCGGCGCAGCAGGGGATGGGCTCAAGGCCAGATCAGCAAGCCGTGGCCCAGCTGCCATTCCGCCACCAGCAGGGCGATGAAACCCAGCATGGCCATGCGGCCATTGAGCAGCTCGGTGTGGGTGTGGAAGCCAAAGCGAGGCAACCGGCGCTGGGGCACCGGCGTGTTCAGGCTGGTGCGGGCAGAATTACTCATCGGTGAGCAGACCCTCTTCCTGCAGACCCTCGAGAGCAGCGGGATCAGCGATCAGCTCCTCCTCCAGACCCTCCTCAACGGATGGTCGGGTAAAGGCTGCCGTGCCGCTGGCGCTGGCTTCGATGCCATGGCGACTGCGAGTTGCCTCTAGATCCGCATCGGAGGGATCGTCGAGCACGGCCATCGACACCACAGGAGCAGGCATCTCGACGGTGTAGTCGGGACGCAGGTTCTGCATGCGGCGATAGCCCATGGCCTCCTCCTCGAGGATGTCGGGATGGGGGCCCGCCTCAGCCCGCAGCTCCTCTTCGAAGCCGCTGAAGCCCGTGCCCGCAGGGATCAGGCGGCCGATGATCACGTTCTCCTTGAGACCGCGCAGCCAGTCGCTCTTGCCTTCAATGGCAGCCTCGGTGAGCACCCGGGTGGTCTCCTGGAAGGAGGCAGCCGAGATGAAGCTGTCGGTATTGAGCGAGGCCTTGGTGATACCCAGCAGCACCGGTGTGAACTCGGCGGGTGCGCCACCGGTGATCGCCATGGCGCCGTTCACCTGCTCCACCTGACGCAGCTCGATTAGCTCACCAGGCAGCAGGGTGGTGTCCCCGGCATCCTCGATGCGCACCTTGCTGGTCATCTGGCGCACGATCACTTCGATGTGCTTGTCGCTGATCGAAACGCCCTGGCTCTTGTAGACGTTCTGCACTTCCGTAACCATGCGGAACTGCAGCTTGGAGATTGCCTCCTGGGCCGCCTCCATGGTGGGCTTGCGGCTGCGCAGATCTTCGAAGAAGCACTCCAGCAGCTCGTGGGGATTGATCGGTCCGTCGGTAAGCGACTCACCGGCATGCACCTGCTGGCTATCGCTCACCATCACGTTGCGACCCAGCAGAATTGGGTATTCGGTAAGGGCATCGTCGTGCTCAATCACCGAGACGGTGATTGAGTCGTCATCATCACCCTGCTTGATTTGCACGGTGCCGCTCTTGCGGCAAAGGATTGTGGATTCCCGCGGACGGCGGGCTTCAAGGAGCTCCTCAATACGGGGCAGACCCTGCACGATGTCGCCTGTCTTTTGACGTTCGAACACCAGCAGGGCCAGGGCGTCACCGCGCTGCACCAACTCACCATCGCGCACGTGCAGCACGGAATCGGGCGACACCATGTAGGGCCGACCGAGGCGAATGGTGAGGATGCTGCCATTAATGGCCTCCACCTGACCGCAGCAGGGGGCTTCGATCCCTTCCGCCAGCCGGTCCCCATCGACGATGCGCTGCTCAACCGCGACCTCGGGGTTAGCCGAACCCAGATCAATATTGCGGGTGTCGCCATCGCGCTCCACGATCAGGCGACGGATCGGTTCACCATCTACCAGATCAGGCAGCTGCACCACCCCGTCTTCCTTGCAGAGAATCTGGGTGGTGGCCACCACATCGCCGCGCTTGACAGCAATACCGTCTTCGACCTGGAGATCGGTGTGGGTGGAGCCGTGGCTGGCATCGGAGAGGGTGTCGCGACGCACCAGCAGGGTTTCCAAGATCGTCAGCTGTAGGCGCTCAATCGTCTTGGCCCGCTTATCAGACACCGCTTCCACATCCACAGTCATCTGGGGGGTGGTGTCGATGGTTTCCAGGATCAGCTGGGTGCGCAGCAATTCCACGCCATCGACGCTCTTGATCAGCTCACCGTCCTTAAAGGCCAGGCGCTGGGTCGCCTTGAGGGTGAGGGAGGGGCCGCCAGACTGCTTAATCGCACCCAGCTCAGGCAGGTGGGCAGCATCTGGGATGGCGTACTCCTCCACCGGACGCAGCAGCAGGGCTCCACCGTCGGGAGTTTCAACAGTTTCGACAAACAACATCGCCTCAGCCTTGAGACCCTTGGCGATCTCCTCACCAGGGGTAACCATCTTGCCGTCAGCAAATTTGCTGATGGTCTTGCTGTCGGAGACCAGGTGCAGGGTGCCGGAGCGCACAATGATCTCCCGAAGAATGTCGTTCTTCTGGGCCACTGTGACGATGCCAGCGGTCTGGCTGAAGATGTCCTTGACAACCTCAGTGCCGGCCTCGATCCATTGGCCGTCCTCGATCATCAACAAGGAAATGTCCTTGTTGATCTCGTGGGTCTCCTGCGGGATCCATAGCAGGGTGCCACCCTTACTCACCTCGTAGCCGTTCTTGGCGCTGCGGGCTTTCTTGATCGCCAGACCAGGTGCAAACTTGACGGTGCCTCCAGATTGGGTGCGGAAGCGGTCGTCGGCCAGCTCGGCGATCACCTCGCCGTTGGCGATCTTGCTACCCGGGGCAGTATTGAGGCGGTAGCGGATGTTGTCCTTGCCCTCGAGGTGCCAGATCTCTCCGGAGTGGGTGGATTCACCAACCAGCTTGCAGTCTTTGAGGGTGAGGCTGGCGGTGACGATCTGCACCTCACGGGAGTCGCCAGCGCTATCGCGCAGGCGCACGGCCCCGCCGTACTCGCTCACCAAGCGGCTTTCGGCCAGCACTTCCCCGGTAGTGACGGCCTTATTGCCACCCACCACTGGAAGGGCATTGGGGGGCAGGTTGTAGACGTCACCGCTGAACACCCACATCCGTCCCAGGCGCTGGGCCTTAAGGGTGATGTTGCCCTGGCGGTCGGTGACCTCCTTGGGCTGGATCGCATCCTCATAACGCACCTGACCAGCCAGGTCGCAGATCACGTCCTTGGTGGCCTTCTCAATGCTCTTTTTAACCGTCACGCCAGCGGCAATCTGGGCCAGGATCGTGTCGCCGGGCACGGTGTCGCCATCGGCGACAAACAGGATCGAGCCGCTAACAATATCGAGCTTTTGCAGCTTGCCCTTACCCGTGGGCTTAACGCTGAGGGTGAAGTCCGTTTCGGCTAGCTGGGCCTCCACACCGTGGGGGGTGCGGTATGGACGCACCCGGGCCTTGGGGCCAAATTCGACCGTACCGTCGACAAGTGAGCGCACCACGCCGGATTCGGCCGTGGACACACCACCGGTGTGGAAGGTCCGCATCGTCAACTGGGTGCCGGGTTCACCAATCGACTGGGCAGCAACGATGCCGACGGCTTCGCCGAGATCAACTAGTTGGTTGTGGGCTAGAGCCCAGCCATAGCACTTACGGCACACCGAACGGGAGGCCTCGCAGGTAAGCGGCGAACGCACCTTCACCGTTTTCACCCCACCGGCCTCAATGCGGCGGGAAAGGATTGGGTCAATTTCACCGTCCCGCTCAACGAGGATTTCGCCGTCCTCTGCGACTACAGGCTCGGCTGCTAAGCGACCGATCAACCTGGTACCAAACCTGCCTTTCTCATCGGCATCGATCGGAATACTGCGGGTAGTGCCGCAGTCGTCTTCCCGCACAATCACGTCCTGGGCCACGTCCACCAAACGGCGGGTGAGGTAGCCGGAGTCGGCCGTACGCAGAGCGGTATCCACCAGACCCTTGCGGGCGCCGTAGGAGGAGATCACATATTCGGTAACAGTTAGCCCCTCGCGGAAGTTGGTGCGAATCGGCAGGTCGATGATCTCCCCCTGGGGGTTGGCCATCAAGCCGCGCATACCCACCAGCTGGCGCACCTGGGACATGTTCCCACGGGCACCGGAGTTGGCCATCATCCACACCGAGTTGAGTGGATCGTTCTCGTTGAAATTGCGGCGTACCGCAGCAACTAGACGCTCGTTGGTTTCGGTCCAGGTGTCGATCACCTTGGTGTGGCGCTCAACCTCGGTGATCTCACCAAGCCGGTAGCGCTCTTCGGTTTCGGTGATCTGCTCCTCGGCTTCCGCCAGCAGGGCAGCTTTGTCACTAGGAATGCGCAGGTCGTCAACGGAGATCGAAACGGCGGCCTGGGTGGCGTAGTGGAAGCCGAGATCCTTGAGCTCATCGGCCATCGAAGCCGTAGCTGCGGTGCCGTGATGCTTATAAGCCCAAGCCACCAGATTGCGCAGCGCCTTCTTATCGATGATGCGATTGCGGAAAGGCGGCGCCTGCTTGCTGAGGGCCTTGCTCGCCTTCAGTGCCGCAGCAGCGGCGACTTCTAGGGCAGCTGCCTCAGCGGCCTTCTTGGCACTCTTTTTGGTGGTTTTCTTGGCGGGTGTGGCTGTCATGGCTGCGCGCGGTTAATAGACGTATTAGGAAGGAAAACGGAAGCCTGGAACCTTGAGTCCGGATCGGCCGTCAGGTCGCAGCCACGGCGTCGATGATCGTGTGGTTGATCACGACACGGCCCACGGTGGTCAGCAGGTAGCGACTAATTAGGGCGCCATCTTCATCAAAGCGATCGCGGCGGAAGAGCCACTGCTCGATGCGCGTGCCATCGCTGAGGGTCTCCTCTTTTTGAGGTTGTTTATCCTCGTCATCGTTCTCCACCTCGCCGTTGAAACGCACCCAGATCCAATCGTGGAGATGGAGATGCTTTTCCTCAAAGGCATCAATCACATCATCGAGGTTGGCGAAGGTATTGGCCCGGTCGCCAAACTCGGGTTTAATCGCGCCAGGCTTTTCGGCCGTGAGGTAATAGGCGCCGAGCACCATGTCCTGGGACGGGGTGATGATCGGCTCGCCAGTGGCGGGCGAAAGGATGTTGTTGCTGGCCAGCATCAACATGCGGGCCTCAGTTTGGGCTTCGATCGCCAGGGGCACGTGCACAGCCATCTGGTCACCGTCAAAGTCGGCGTTAAAGGCCGGGCACACCAGCGGGTGTAGCTGGATGGCGCGACCATCAACCAGTTTTGGCTCAAAGGCCTGAATGCCGAGACGGTGCAGGGTCGGAGCTCGGTTCAGCAGGATCGGGTGACCTTCGATCACCTCCTGAAGCACCTGCATCACCTCATCGTCGGCGCGCTGAATCAGCTTCTTTGCTGCCTTGATGTTGTTAACGATGTTTTGGCGGATTAGGCGATGGATCACGAACGGCTGGAACAGCTCGATCGCCATCTCCTTAGGCAGGCCGCACTGGTGCATCTTCAGCTTCGGACCGACCACGATCACGGAACGACCGGAGTAGTCGACTCGCTTACCGAGCAGGTTTTGACGGAAGCGGCCCTGCTTGCCCTCGATGATGTCGCTAAGCGACTTGAGTGCCCGGTTGTTTGCACCCACCACGGTGCGACCGCGGCGGCCGTTGTCGATTAGGGCGTCAACCGCCTCCTGCAGCATCCGCTTCTCGTTGCGGACGATGATTTCAGGGGCCAGGATCTCTTGCAAGCGGGCCAACCGGTTGTTCCGGTTGATGACGCGGCGATAGAGGTCGTTGAGGTCTGAAGTGGCGAAACGGCCGCCGTCGAGCTGCACCATCGGCCGCAGGTCTGGTGGGATCACAGGGATCACATCGAGCACCATCCAATCCGGGCGAGCACCGGTAGCGATGAAGTTGTCGATCACGCGCAAGCGCTTGATCAGCTTGGCCCGCTTCTGCCCCTTGCTAGCAGCAATGTCCTCGCGCAGCTGCTCGGCGGTCTCGTTGAGTTCGAGATCTTCCAGCAGTTGCTTTAGGGCCTCGGCGCCGATGCCCACCACGGGCTCATTCTCGATATCCGAATCCTCAGCGTAGATCTGGTCTTCAATCTCCAACCACTCATCTTCGGTGAGTAGCTGCTTATAGGTGAGGTCCTTGTGATCGCCCGCATCGAGCACCACGTAGCAGTTGAAGTAAACAATCTGCTCCACATCCCGCAGGGGCATGTCCAGCAGGATCGCCACGTAGCTGGGGATGCCCTTGAGATACCAAACGTGGGATACGGGGGCAGCCAGTTTGATGAAGCCCATGCGGTGACGGCGCACCCGGCTCTCCGTTACCTCCACACCACAGCGCTCGCAGACGATGCCGCGGTGACGCACCCGCTTGTACTTGCCGCAGTGGCACTCCCAGTCCTTGGACGGGCCAAAGATCTTCTCGCAGAAGAGCCCGTCCATCTCGGGCTTGAGCGTGCGGTAGTTGATGGTTTCGGGCTTGGTTACCTCACCCACCACTTGACCGTTAGGCAGCGTGCGCTGCCCCCACTCCATGATCCGCTCGGGCGACGCCAAGGTGATCTTGACGTAGTCGAAGTGGTTTTCGGTACGGAGGTTGCTGTTGGACATCGGCTTGCAGCTCGCGGAGATCGAGAAAGGAAGGGGAGGCACGGCTTCGCCCGCAGGAGGGGCGATCCGCGATCAATCAGCGATCAATCGTCGTCATAGTCCGCGACGCCGAGGGATTCGTAGGTGGGACGGCTGGGGGTGCTGCGGCGGGGGTTGACGTCTTGCATGAGATCAACTTCTTCGCCAGCGTCGGTATAGACGGCGATGTCGAGGCCCAGCGACTGAAGCTCACGCATCAGCACCTTGAACGACTCCGGCGTGCCAGGGCGGGGGATCGGCTTGCCTTTAACGATGGCGTTGAGCGCCTCGTTGCGGCCCTGCATGTCATCGGACTTGACGGTGAGCAGTTCCTGCAGGGTGTAGGCGGCGCCATAGGCCTCAAGAGCCCAGACCTCCATCTCACCGAGGCGCTGGCCGCCCTGCTGGGCCTTGCCGCCTAGGGGCTGCTGGGTCACCAGTGAATAAGGGCCGGTGGAGCGGGCGTGGATCTTGTCGTCCACCAGGTGCACCAGCTTGAGGATGTGGGCGTAACCCACAGTCACGGGCTGGTCGAAAGGCTCGCCGCTGCGGCCATCAATCAGCTGGATCTTGCCTGGGTTGCCAGGGTTGTATACCCATTCCTTGCCAGGCAATTTGGCAGCTTCCTCTAGGTAGGCCTGCACGGTTTGCTTCGACTTTTCAGCGCCGTGCATCTCATCAAACGGCACCACCTTGACGCGGCAGTCGAGGTGGGAAGAGGCCCAGCCCATCAGGCACTCAAACACCTGACCCACATTCATCCGGCTCGGCACACCCAGGGGGTTGAGCACGATGTCGATGGGGGTGCCATCGGGCAGGTAGGGCATGTCCTGCTGGGGCAGGATGCGGCTGATGATGCCCTTGTTGCCGTGGCGGCCCGCCATCTTGTCGCCCACCTGGATCTTGCGGCGCTGGGCCACATAAACCCGCACCACCATGTTGGCGCCGGGCGGTAGTTCGTCGCCTTGCTCGCGGGTGTAGATGCGCACGTCAACAACCCGGCCCCGCTCGGTGCTAGGCACCCGCAGGGAGTTGTCGCGCACGTCGCGGGCCTTCTCACCGAAGATCGCGCGCAGCAGCTTCTCTTCTGGGGGCTGGTCGGATTCGCCCTTAGGGGTCACCTTGCCCACCAAGATGTCGCCGCTTTCGACGTAGGCGCCGATGCGGATAATCCCCATCTCGTCGAGGTGGCCCAGGCTCTCTTCGGCCACATTGGGGATTTCCCGGGTGATCTCCTCAGGCCCAAGCTTGGTCTGCCGGGCTTCGATCTCGTACTTCTCGATGTGAACCGAGGTGTAGAGATCGTCGTGCACCAGCCGATCGCTGAGCAGGATCGCGTCTTCGTAGTTGTAGCCCTCCCAGGGCATGTAGGCGATCAGCACGTTTTGCCCCAGGGCGATCTCGCCGCCCTCGCATGCAGAACCATCGGCCAGCACCTGACCGGCAATCACGGGATCGCCCTGACGCACGATCGGCCGTTGATTGAGGCAGGTGTCCTGGTTGGAGCGCTGGTACTTCTGCAAGTGGTGCACGTGCTCGGTGCCGTGCTCATCGCGAATCACGATGGCGGTGGCATCGACGAAGGTGACCGTGCCATTAACCCGGGTGATCGGCACCATGCCGGAGTCGCGGGCCACCTGGGTTTCCAGGCCGGTGCCCACTAAGGGGCGCTCTGGCCGCAGCAGAGGCACGGCCTGACGCTGCATGTTGGAGCCCATGAGGGCCCGGTTGGCATCGTCATGCTCCAGGAAGGGGATCAAGGAGGTGGCCACCGAAATCACCTGCACCGGCGAGAGCTGGACGTAATCGACCTGCTCAGGGGGCACCTTCTCAAAGTCCTGGCGGTAGCGCACAGGCACTAAATCAGCGGTGATGTAGCCATCGGCATTGGTGGGCACGTCGCCAGGGGCTACGCGGCACTCATCCTCGAGATCGGCAGAAAGATAGATGGGATCGCCGCTCTTATGAACGATGCCCTCCTCCACCCTCCAGAAGGGAGTCTCGATGAAGCCGTACTCGTTGACTCGGGCGTGGGTGGCCAGGGAGCCAATCAGGCCTGCATTAGGTCCTTCCGGTGTCTCAATCGGGCAGATGCGGCCGTAGTGGGAAGGGTGGATGTCGCGCACCGCAAAACCCGCCCGTTCGCGGGTCAAACCGCCTGGGCCCAGGGCGCTAATCCGGCGCTTGTGGGTGAGCTCCGCCAGGGGATTGGTCTGGTCCATGAACTGGCTCAGCTGGCTGGAGCCAAAGAACTCCTTGATCGCCGCCACTAGGGGCTTGGGGTTCACCAGCTGGGCAGGGGTCAGCGATTCTGTTTCGCCGACCGTCATGCGCTCTTTGATGATGCGCTCAAGTCTGTTGAGGCCCACCCGCACCTGGTTTTGCAGCAGCTCTCCCACTGAGCGCACCCGGCGATTGCCGAGGTGGTCAATGTCATCGAGGCTGGCGCCGCCCACATCGAGCTCGAGATTGATCAAGTAGTCGATGGTGCTGAGCACGTCCTCAGGCGTGAGGGTGCGCACGGCATCAGGGATGGTGAGGCGCAACTTCTTATTGATCTTGTAGCGACCAACGCGACCTAGGTCGTAGCGCTTGGCATCGAAGAAGCGGCTGTGTAGCAGGGTCTGGCCGCCGCTGACAGAGGGAGGTTCACCCGGCCGCAGCTTTTTGTAGAGCTCCAGTAGGGCTTGGTCTTCAGAGGAGATGCCCTCGTCGTTTGCCGACTCGATCGATTTCTGGTAGTACTCCGGATGGCGCAATTTATCAAGCACGTCGTTGTCCGACAGGCCGATAGCCCGCATCAACACGTGGGCATTGATTTTGCGCGTCTTGTCGACCCGAACGTGCAGCAGGTCGTTCTTGTCGGTTTCAAACTTCAACCAGGCACCCCGGTTTGGGATAAGGCTGGCGTTGAAGGTTTTGCGACCGTTCTTATCTTGCTCGTCCTTGAAATAGACGCCTGGTGAGCGCACGATCTGATTAACGATCACCCGCTCGGCGCCGTTGATGATGAAGGTGCCCCGCTCGGTCATCAAGGGCAGCTCGCCGATGAAAACCTCCTGCTCCTTGATCTCTCCTGTCTCCTTATTAACCAGGCGGCAGGTGACATACATCTGGGAAGCGAAAGTCGCATCCCGGCGCTTCGCCTCTTCAACGTCGTGGCGGGGACGCTTCAGGCGGTACTCGCTACCGATGAAGTGCAGCTCGAGCTTGCCGGTGTAGTCGGTGATCGGCGAAAAGCTTTCCAGCTCTTCGATCAGGCCCTTCTCCAGGAACCATTTGAAGCTCGCGCGCTGCACCTCCACCAAATCGGGCAGATATGTGGCGGTCTTAGCGACCTGGATCGCGCTGCTCATGCGGTGAACCTGCAGGAACGGATGGATAAGGACTGGGCAGTGGAACGCATTTGATGCCGATCACCACAGACTTGAATACTCCGCAACCGCCCACACAAACAGCCGCTCCCCTCGTAGGGAACGGCTGCCCGCGGGGGCATGCTTAACGGGGTCGCTTCAAGAGTGCAGACGTCGACAACAAGCAGCGCTTCCGCTTCCGGGCCAATGAAACATCATACATTGTGAAGCGGCAGTCCAAACAGCCGTGCCGCGTTGGCACTGCTGGTATTAGCCACTTCTGTGAGGGTTTGCCCACGCAAATCGGCGACTCGGGCTGCCACCGCCGCCACAAAAGCCGGCTCGTTGCGCTTGCCGCGGCGGGGCACCGGCGCCAAGAAGGGGCAATCGGTTTCCACCAGGTAGCGATCAGCGGGCACCTGGCGGGCGCAGGCATGGGTGGCTTCCGCCTTGGCAAAAGTCACCGTGCCGCTAAAGCTAATGAAGAAGCCGAGCTCTAAAAAACCAGCCATCTCCCCCGGATCTCCGCCCCAGCAATGCATCACGCCGCGAGGGCAGCCCCCAAGGGAGGCCCGCTGCCGCAGTAGGGCCAGCATCGGCTCGGCAGCGTCGCGGCAATGCACGATCACAGGCAGGTCCAGCTCCACTGCCAGATCAAGCTGGGGCTCGAGCATGGCCATCTGGGCAGCCAAATTTTGCTCCCGGAACAGATCGAGGCCAAGCTCGCCGATGGCCACCACCCGCCGATCAGCCTGGGCGGCTTGACGCAAAATCTCTGGCGTGTCGGGCTGCCAGTGCTCGGTGTCGAGCGGATGGACCCCTACGGAATAGCGCAATTCCGGGAAACGATCAGCCAGGGCACGGATCGCTGGAATCTCCCCGGGCTCTACGCAGGCATGGACTAGGGAACGGACACCTGCATCACGCCAGCGCTGGGCCACCGCCTCTAGATCGTCGTCGAAATTGCGAAAAACGATGTGGCAGTGGCTGTCAACCAAAACGGGCAATCCCGATTCAATTGGCGCTGGCGAGGCAATCACAGTGGGGAGCTTGGCTCAGGCTTGGGCAACGGCTGCCGGCTCAATCACCTGCTTCACAGCCAAACTGATACGCGACTTCTGGTTAGCACCGGTGTTGCGGTGCAGCACACCCACCTTCACAGCCTTATCAATCTTGCTGAAGGCAGCATTCATGGTGCTTTGAACAGCCGTCTTGGCGTCTTCACCAGGGGTCTGGGAATAGGCGCTGCAAGCGGTGAAGCAGCGCTTCATCAAGGTGCGCAGGGCCGACTTGTAGGTGCGGTTGCGGAGACGGTTGCGCTCGGCAACCTCAATGCGCTTCTTCGATGAGGTGTTATTGGCCACAGGCGGACGGACGCTGGATCAGAGAAGGTAGATCCTACCGTCAGGCCCTCCTTAGGGGCCTCACCGCCTGCAAGAGCTGTGCCGGCCTAACTTGACAATCCCGTAACCCTGAGCCGTTCCGTGGTCGCAACACCTGTTGCCCTATCGATCAGCTGCCTGCGCGATGACGGTTCAAACGCCGCCTCTGATCGGCTGGCAACCATCGCCGAGCGCACCAGTGGCGGGCGCCTGCGCGAGGAGATGGCTCGGGTCGAGGAGATCCTCTCCAGGGTGCAGGCGGCAGGCGATGCCGCCCTGATGGAGCTCACCGAACGCTTTGACGGCGTGCGCCCCGATCCACTGAGGATTCCGCCCACGCGCCTGGCCGAGGCCTGGCAAGCCACACCAGCAGACCTGCAGGACGCCCTACGCCTGGCCCATCAGCGAATTCTTGCGTTCCATCAGCATCAACTGCCAGCCGACCTGGCCGTCACCGGGCCCCATGGCGAACTACTGGGTCGGCGCTGGCGGCCGGTACAGCGGGCCGGCCTTTACGTCCCGGGGGGACGGGCCTCATACCCCAGCACCGTGCTGATGAATGCTGTGCCGGCGCGGGTAGCCGGGGTGCAGCGGCTCGTGATGGTGACGCCCCCAGGCCCCGGTGGCGAGCCCCCAGAAACCGTGCTGGCAGCCGCCCACCTGGCCGGAGTGGAAGAGGTGTATCGGGTTGGGGGCGCCCAGGCGATCGGCGCCCTGGCCTTCGGTACCGCCACCATTCCCCGGGTCGACGTGATCAGCGGCCCCGGCAACCTCTACGTGACCCTGGCCAAAAAAGCGGTCTACGGCCGCGTAGCAATCGACTCGCTGGCAGGCCCCAGTGAGGTGCTGGTGATCGCCGACCACAGCGCCCGGGCCGACCAGGTGGCCGCCGACCTGCTGGCCCAGGCCGAGCACGACCCCCTAGCCGCCGCGATCCTGCTGACCACCAGCCCGGAGCTGGCCGCCGCCATGCCAGCTGCCCTGGAGGCCCAGCTCGAAAACCACCCCAGATCTGAGATCACCCGCACCGCCCTCAACGACTGGGGCCTGATTGTGCTCTGCGACAGCCTTGGCCGCGCCGCCCAACTCAGCGACTGTTTCGCCCCCGAACATCTGGAGCTGCTGGTGGAAGACCCGGAAAGCCTGGCCGAACAGATCCAGCACGCCGGCGCCATCTTCATGGGTCCATACACCCCCGAGGCCGTCGGCGACTATCTAGCCGGCCCTAACCACACCCTGCCCACCGCCGGCACGGCCCGCTTCGCCGGCGCCCTGAGCGTGGAGACCTTCATGCGCCACACCAGCCTGATCCGCTTCAACCGGGAGGCCTTGGATGCCACCGGGTCTGCGGTGATCACCCTGGCCGAAAGCGAGGGGCTGCACAGCCATGCCGAATCGGTGCGGCGTCGGCTGACCTGAAGCCCTCAGAGCTTGGCCAGGTCCCGCACCCGGGGCTCGCCGTCCACGATTTCACCCACCAGCACCTGATCGGTGATGTTCACGAACAGGCCGTTCTCCAACACGCCTGGCAGGTTATTAATCGCCGCCTCAAGGGAGGCAGGGTCGCTGATGCCACCAGCAAACTTCACGTCTAAAACCAGGTTTCCCTGATCGGTCACCACGGGGCCGGCCTTTTTGACGGCCATGCGCAGATTGGCCGTGCCAGCCATCACCGCTAGCTGGGCCTGCACCTGACGCCAGGCACCGGGCAGCACCTCCACGGGCAGCAGAAAGCCGAGATTAAGGGTGTCGACGAGCTTGGTGGAATCCACAACCACCACAAAGCGCTCAGCGCGCACTGCTACCAATTTCTCCTGAACGTGGCAGGCACCACCGCCCTTGATCAATTGGAAAGCCGGGTCAACTTCATCGGCGCCATCGATGGCAAGGTCGATGCGCTCAATAGCATTGAGGCTTTTGAGCGGAATGCCGAGCTCGGCGGCGAGCACCTCGCCCTGGAAGGAGGTGGTGACGCCCACCACATCTGTGAGTTCGCCGCTCTTGAGCTTGGCGCCGAGGGCCTGAATCATCAGCGCTGCGGTGGAGCCGGAACCCAGTCCCACCACCATGCCGCTGCGGATCTGCTCAGTGGCCGCAGCAGCGACCGCCTGCTTCATCCGATCCTGCAGATCAGACATTGCCGTACTCCCGAATTGGCCGCGACCGTAGCAGCGCTCAACCGGCGTGAGGCAAGGCCGCCGGCTTGATCATGAGGCTGAGTTCGCGTTGACCGCGCACCACGGTGAGCGCCAGGGGCTCGCCGACGCTGCTGCGCTCCACCCGCTCCAGCAGGCTGGCTGGATCAGGCACAAGCTGATCTGCCACCCGCACCACCAGATCGCCGCGACGCAGTCCCGCCGTTTCGGCAGGACTGGCCGGTAGAACCCGTTGCACAAGGGCACCATCCCGCTCTGGCAGCTGCAGCAGTGCCTCTGGATCGCGGTTGTTGTCGCGAGCCCGGCGGGCAGTGAGCGGCACCAGTTGCAGGCCCAAATAGGGGTGAACCACCTGACCACCGCTGCTGAGCTGGCTTGCCACGCCCCGGGCCAAGTTGATCGGGATCGCAAATCCCAGGCCGGCACCTGGTCCCGAACGCACCAGGGTATTTATGCCGATCACCTCGCCGCTGGCGTTGATCAGCGGACCGCCAGAATTGCCTGGATTGATGGCCGCATCGGTCTGAATCAAATCGAGCCGCTTGTCGGAAAAGCCCAGGCTGTTGATGTTGCGGTGCAGGCTCGAAACGATGCCCAAAGTCACCGTGCGCTCCAGCCCATAGGGGCTACCCATGGCTATAGCCCAATCACCCACCTCCAAGGCCTCGGAATCTCCCAAGCGAGCGGCACGCAGATCCCGGGAGCCGGAAATTTTCACCACGGCAAGATCGGTCACCGAATCAGCCCCCACCACGGCCCCATCCACTTGGCGCCCATCGGCCAGGGTGACCTCCACGCTGTCGACCTGGTCAACGACATGAGCATTAGTAAGCACTAGGCCCTTGGCTGCATCGATCACGACGCCAGACCCCTGCCCGCGCTCCCGCATGCTGCCGGAAGGATCGCCAAACAGATCGCGCAGAAAAGGATCCAGCAGGGCAGGGTCAAATGGTTGACGGGCTACCTCGCGCTCGGTGTCGATTCGCACCACCGCTGGAGCCACCGCTCGTGCGGCTTCCGCCACAAAACTATGAGGAAGGGCCTGGGGAGCGGAATCGACCGAAGGCTCGAGAGCGAGGGCGGCAGTGCTGAAGGATCCCAGTCCCAGAACCAAGCTAAATCCAACTCCAAGAAACAGCCTCACCATGAACAGGCCCGTCTCCAACACCCTCTCCATCGAGTTCTGCTTAAGCATGACTACGAGGCTAGGGAACCCATCAAGGCAGCAGGGAAAAGTGCAGGAATAGGCACCCGGTCGCAACGGCTTAAATTGGGTCTTGATCGCAGGACGGCCATGGCAGCAATCCCCCCCGGCACGCGTCAGCGCTGCAGCCTTTGCCAGGTGGAAATTCAGGGCATGACAGGTGGCAACGACCTAGTGCACTTCAGCCAGGGGGGGCCGGGCACCCGGTCCAAGCTTTGGGCTCGAGTGTGTCAGTACCTGCGCACCGGCGAGCAGCAGGCCCAATGCCTGAACCAGGACGCCAGCCAAAGGGGAACCATCCAACAAAGCGACTACTTCGCCGAAGCCCCCATCATCGCAATGCCCCCCACGACCGAGCCTGGATGAAGTGCCAACCATCCCCTAAGCTCATTTCTTGCCCGGCGGGCAAACCCTCCAGACACGGTCCAGCGCTTCGCTGAATTGCTGTGATTTGCAGGGCAGTTTTGATACTGCACAAGCCGGCGGGCCGCCTGCCCCCAGCTTTCCCGCCCCATTGCCCCACCCTCTCCTGCCCGACCTGGAGCGCCTAGCCCAAGCGGCTGTGGTTGCTACTGGCTATGAGCTCAAGGGTGTGAATGTATTCACCCACCGCATTCCCATGACGGTGCAGGTGCTGGTGCAGCGGGCTGACGGCAGCGATATCAACCTGGATGAGTGCGCTTCCCTTAGTGCACCGCTGGCCGAGGCGATTGAGGCCGCCGAGCTGCTTGGTGATGCCTATTTACTGGAAGTAAGCAGTCCTGGTGTCAGTGACGAGCTGCGCGACGATCGAGACTTCCGCTCCTTTCGCGGATTTCCCGTTGTTGTGCTCTCTCGTGACGACCAAGGGCTCGACATTCGGCGCGAAGGGCTCCTCCTAGAGCGCGATGCGACGGATGTTCACCTCAACATCCGCGGCCGCACCCAGCGCATCCCCCGAGACTCGGTGATCAGCGTCTGCCTGGTCACACCATCCGAGTCCGACTGACCTTCCCCTGACCATTTCTCACCCCTGATCCATGGCCCTGGTTCTGCTTCCCGGTCTGAACAACCTGATCGAGGACATCAGCGACGAGAAGAAACTGGCGCCCGCCGTGGTGGAAGCCGCCCTGCGCGAAGCCCTGCTCAAGGGCTACGAGCGCTACCGCCGCACCCTCTACCTCGGAATCAGCGAAGACCCCTTCGAGGAGGACTATTTCTCCAACTTCGACGTAGGCCTGGACCTGGAGGAGGAGGGCTACCGAGTTCTGGCATCAAAAATAATTGTTGAGGAGGTTGAGAGCGAAGACCACCAAATCGCCCTTGCCGAGGTGCAACAGGTGGCCGATGACGCCCAAATCGGCGACACGGTGGTATTGGATGTCACCCCGGAGAAAGACGACTTCGGCCGCATGGCCGCCGCCACCACCAAGCAGGTGCTGGCTCAGAAGCTGCGGGACCAGCAGCGCCGCATGATCCAGGAGGAGTTCGCCGACCTGGAAGATCCCGTGCTCACCGCTCGGGTGATCCGCTTCGAGCGCCAAAGCGTGATCATGGCCGTGAGTTCTGGCCTAGGTCGCCCTGAAGTAGAGGCCGAGCTGCCCCGCCGTGACCAGCTGCCCAACGACAACTACAGGGCAAATGCCACCTTCAAGGTGTTCCTCAAGGAGGTGAGCGAGGTGGCGCGGCGCGGCCCCCAGCTGTTCGTGAGCCGCTCCAACGCGGGCCTGGTGGTGTACTTGTTCGAAAATGAGGTTCCCGAGATTCAGGAGGGTTCGGTTCGGATCGTCGCCGTGGCCAGGGAAGCCAATCCCCCTTCCCGCTCGGTAGGCCCGCGCACCAAGGTGGCCGTGGACTCGGTGGAGCGCGAAGTTGATCCAGTGGGTGCCTGCATTGGCGCCCGCGGCTCCCGGATCCAGCAGGTGGTTAACGAGCTGCGTGGCGAAAAAATCGACGTGATTCGTTGGTCGCCAGACCCGGGCCAGTACATCGCCAACTCGCTCAGTCCGGCACGGGTCGAGATGGTGCGTCTAGTCGACCCCGAGGGCCAGCACGCCCACGTATTGGTTCCTTCCGATCAGCTCAGCCTCGCTATCGGCCGTGAAGGCCAAAACGTGCGTCTGGCCGCCCGCCTTACCGGCTGGAAGCTCGACATCAAGAACGCCGGTGAATACGACCAGGCCTCGGAAGATGCGGTGGTGGCTGAGCTGATTGCCCAGCGGCAGGAGGAGGAAGCCCTGCAAGCCGAAGCCGAAGCCCGCCTGGAAATCGAACAAGCCGCCCGAGCCGAGGAGGATGCCCGTCTACGGGAGCTCTATCCCCTCGCCGAAGACGAAGCCGGCTACTACGGGGAAGAAGCAGTCGCCGAAGAGGAAGCCCGGTGAGTCGCCGTGTCGTGTTGCGGCGCTGTATTGCCTGTCGCGAGCTGCTGGATCGCCAGCAGCTCTGGCGGGTAATCCGGCTGGCCGAAGGGGGACTCTGTTTGGATCAGGGCATGGGCCGTTCGGCCTACCTCTGCCCCAGCCAGGCGTGCCTGGAAGAGGCGAAACGACGCAAGCGTCTGCAACGGGCCCTGCGCTGCCAGGTTGCAGATTCCATCGTTGAAACCCTGGAAAAACGTCTGACATCCGGCGCCGATCTCGCCTCTGAGGCAAGATGAATATTGGTCGCAGCGCGCGTGCGACCTGGTGTGCCCTTTGGCCCCGCTTGGCGGCCCTTGAGCCCCGACCCATGGAGACCTGAATGACCAGCAGCGGCAAAGTTAGAATTTATGAGCTGTCCCGGGATCTAGGCCTGGAGAACAAGGACGTGCTCGACGCCGCCGAGAAGCTGGGGGTTGCGGCAAAGAGCCACAGCAGCTCCATCAGCGACGACGAAGCGACTCGGATTCGCTCCCTGATCGAGGGCGGCTCGAACGGCAGCAAGGCTCCGGCGCCGGCCGCTGCAGCCCCGCCGAAGGCCATCCTTGCCGTCAAAAAAGCTGAGACCGCTGCCGTTGAAACGCCAGCACCTCCCAAGCCCGCCACCAGCCCTCGTCCGGTTGCTCCAGTGTCTGCCAAGCCGGCCATGCCCCCGGCCCGGCCTGCGGCAGCTCCAGCAGGCAAGCCGCCCCTAGTTGCGAAGCCTCAAGTGGTTGTGAAACCTCAAGTGGTTGCGAAGCCCCAAGTGGTTGTCAAGCCTCAGCAGGTTGTCAAGCAGCCGGCGGTAACCAAGCCAGTGGCCACCAGCAAGCCAACCGTGGTGAGCAAGCCCCCGGTACCGGCCAGGCCCGCGGCAGAGGCACCCAGCAAACCTGTGGTGATCGCTTCCAAACCAGCTCGTCCGGCCACGCCGGCTCCGGCCCGCCCCACCAGCGCTGCTCCTGCTGCAACTCCTGCTCCGAGCCGCAAACCAGAGCTGCCGGTGCGGCCAGCACCCAGCAAACCCCAACTGGTGGGACGTCCACTCAGCACCTCTGCTGGCACCACCAGCAGCCGCCCTGCACCGCCTGCGGGCAGGGCACCTCTGAGTCAGCGCCCCCCCAGCCCCCAGCGCGCCGGCGCCCCAGCACCTACCCGTCAAGGCCAGCCCGGAGCTACGGGCCGTCCAGGCCCAACCCCTCTGGAGCTGGTCGGCAAACCGATCCGCCGCGACAGCGCTGCTCCAGGGGCTCCTGGAGCCCCTACTGCCCTAGGAGCCCCTGGACGTCCTGCAGCACCGGGACGTCCGGGCATGCCTGCAGGCATGCGCAAGCCGATGGCTCCTGGCGAGCTGATGCAGCTCCAGAAGCCATCTGGCAGGCCCACCGCACCACCGCCACGGCGCCCCGGCGAGCGCAGCGAAGCCCCAGCAGGTGCTCCCAGCGGCCCCGGCGGCACCCCCGATCTGGTGCGACCCAGCGCAACCCCGCCAGCAGCCCCCAGAAGGCCTGGCTTCCGCGCACCAACTCCCTCCGGTGCAGCCGGACGCCCCCGCCGGCCTGATTGGGACGACAGCGCCAAGCTGGAAGCCCTGCGCAGCCGTACGCCACAAAAACAGCGCACCAAGGTGCACATCATCGGCGAAAACGATGATGCGCTCACAGCCGAAACCGGCGGTTACGCCGGCGAACAGGAAGCCTTCATCCTGCAGGCCAGCCTGGCCCGCCCCGCCAAGCCCCGCACCGCCGCTGCCCCCGCCGCCAAACCGATGGCGGCGATGCGCAAGCGCAAGAAGGAAACCACCCGCCAGCGTCAGCGCCGCCGGGCCATGGAACTGCGGGCGACCCGCGAAGCCAAGGCTGTTCGGCCCGAAATGCTGATCGTGCCGGAGGGCAACCTCACGGTGCAGGAGCTGGCCGAAAAGCTCGGTGTGGAAAGCTCCGAGATCATCAAGAGCCTCTTCTTCAAGGGGGTCATCGCCACGGTGACCCAAAGCCTTGACCTCTCCACAATCGAAGCGGTGGCCGAGGAATTCGGCGTACCGGTACTCGAAGACGACGTCGAGGCAGCGGCCGCCAAGACGGTCGAGATGATCGAAGAAAGCGATCGCGCCCACCTGATCCGTCGCCCCCCCGTGGTGACCGTGATGGGCCACGTCGACCACGGCAAGACCAGCCTGCTCGACGCAATCCGCAAAACCCGAGTGGCAGCGGGCGAAGCCGGCGGCATCACCCAGCACATCGGTGCATATCAGGTGGAGATTCCCCACGCTGGCGAACAACGCAAGATCACCTTCCTCGATACCCCGGGCCACGAGGCGTTCACCGCCATGCGAGCCCGCGGCACCAAGGTCACAGACGTGGCTGTGCTGGTGGTGGCAGCCGATGACGGCGTACGGCCCCAAACCCTGGAGGCAATCAGCCATGCCCGGGCCGCCAAGGTGCCGATCGTGGTGGCGATCAACAAGATCGACAAGGAAGGCGCCTCCGCCGACCGGGTCAAACAGGAACTCTCCGGCCTGGAACTGGTGGCGGAAGACTGGGGTGGCGACACCGTGATGGTGCCTGTCAGCGCCCTCAAGGGCGAGAACGTCGACAAATTGCTGGAGATGATCCTGCTGGTCACCGAGGTGGAAGACCTCCAGGCCAACCCGAACCGCATGGCTCGGGGCACCGTGATCGAAGCCCACCTCGACAAGGCCAAAGGCCCTGTTGCCACCCTGCTAATTCAGAACGGCACCCTCAAAGCTGGTGACGTGCTGGCGGCCGGCCCGGTGCTGGGCAAGGTGCGCGCCATGGTGGATGACACCGGCAAGCGCGTTAAGGAGGCAGGTCCTTCCTATGCCGTAGAAGCCCTCGGCTTCAGCGAAGTGCCCACTGCTGGCGACGAGTTTGAGGTCTATCCAGATGAGAAGACCGCCCGCTCGGTTGTTGGAGACCGCGCCAACGAGGCCCGGGCCACCCGACTTGCCCAGCAAATGGCTTCACGCCGGGTTTCCCTGGCCTCGATGTCGGGCCAGGCCAGCGAGGGCGAGCTCAAGGAGCTCAACTTGATCCTCAAAGCAGACGTGCAGGGCTCCGTGGAGGCGATTCTCGGCTCCCTGGAGCAGCTCCCTCAGGGCGAGGTCCAGGTGCGGGTGCTGCTCTCAGCACCTGGCGAGATTACCGAAACCGACGTCGACCTGGCCGCCGCCTCCGGCGCCGTGATCGTTGGCTTCAACACCTCAATGGCCCCTGGCGCCAAACGCGCCGCCGATGCCACCGGCGTCGATGTGCGCGACTACGACGTCATCTACAAGCTGCTGGAAGATATCCAGATGGCCATGGAAGGCCTGCTGGAGCCGGAATTGGTGGAGGAGGCCCTCGGCGAAGCCGAGGTGCGTGCCGTGTTCACCATTGGCCGCAGTGCGGTGGCTGGCTGTTATGTGACCAGCGGCAAGTTGCAACGCAACTGCAAGGTGCGGGTGTGGCGCGGCAAGGAGAAGGTGTTCGAGGGCGACCTCGACTCCCTGCGTCGCAACAAGGACGATGTCAAGGAAGTGGCCACCGGCTTCGAGTGCGGTATCGGCACCGACCGCTACACCGGCTGGCAGGAAAGGGATCGGGTTGAGGCATTCAAACTGTCCACCCAGCGCCGAACCCTCACTATCTGATCGCCGTGACCCCCCGCAGCGAGCCCCTGCTCTGGCTCCAGCTGGTGGCCCTAGGGGCAATACCGCTGGAGCTTTTGGGGTTGGTACTTGTACTTGCCGGAGCGGATCCTGGCCCCCTACCTGGCCTGGAGCGCTTGCTTACTTGGGCAATCGGTGCCCTAGGGCCAGCAATTTTGCTCTGGCAACGCCCAGCCGACGTCTGCTCCTTACTGGTAATCCAAGTACCGGTCAAAGCCAGGAGCCGAGCCCAGCTCAGCCTGGCGGCAGTGCAGAGCAGCCTGCTGCTCAAGCTGTTGATGGCAGCTGGCGCTGCGGCTCTGCTGCCCCTTTTTTGGTGGATAGACCAGCACGCCGCCCTGGCGACGCCGCTCTCACCCCTGGCAGCAAGCCCTCGCTTCGTGGGTCTGCTAGTGGCCTGCCCCCTGCTGGCCGTGATCACCTGGCAGTGGCAACAATTGATCCAGGCAAGCGCCCTGTTAAGCCGCAACCCCGTCACGCTCCCTGATTGTGCGCCCCTGAGCCTCCAGCAACTCGACAGCCAGCGCCTGTCCCTTGGGCTGCCCCTGCTGCTGCTGAGCCCGCTTCTAACCAGCCAGCCTGCTGCTTCAGTCGCCGACGCGGTTGCGATCCAACCAGAAGAGACTGCCGAACAAGGCGAGCGCACCGACCTGGATCAGCAAGTCAGTTGAGGCAACTTCAGCTCCGCTTGCCAATCGCATTGCCATCGTGGCTAACCCCACCGCACCAGAAGCGGTAAGGGCCACCCAGAGGCCGCGGCGCAGGCCACGCCAAGGCGTACGAGCTTCTTGGAGCAACCTCGCCTTAAGGGCGGGATCAATTGAATCTGGCTTGGATCCCATCCCTTCCCCATCCCATCAAGGCCAACTGCTGAATGCTAATTTCATTAAGTTGCCGGTGTAGCTCAGTGGTAGAGCAACTGATTCGTAATCAGTAGGTCGTCGGTTCAAATCCGATCACCGGCTTTCCCGAACTCCCGCTCCACTGCTCAAAAACTCAGGTCCTGCAGGCGATCTAACCAGCAGCACCTAGGCCGTCTATGCCCCGGTGGATCGGGATGAACACCATCTCACCTGTTTGCAATGTGGTCATATCCAAGCTCTCCCCCTTTGCCACGATCAGCAGTGGCAGCCCACGAATTTCATCTCCACCTCGCCCACTTCAACAACACCACTGACGCCAAGTAGTTGGGCATGTTGCTGATATCTGCGGTTGCCTGATGACTCTCATTGCCACCACTTTCAGGATCGATTTTCCCTAAAAACTTGCTAGCCAGGGCCTTAGGGGATAGCAGAGCTGACTTTGCAGCCAAACTAGTCGATACTGGCTGGTTGCAACTGGTTCCATGACCAGCTCGATCGCCCAACCAGCACTCGACCTTCAGGAGCTCCTTTCGCTTCTGCGCGGGCGCCAGAGCGAGTGGCGGCAGAGGTATCAACTGCAACGCATCGGCCTGTTTGGCTCCACGGTTCGCAATCAGGCGACCGCTAACAGTGATGTGGATGCCTGGGTGGAACTCGACCCGCTCATACCATTCGCAACGGTGCACCTCAAAGAAGAGCTGGAGCAGCTGCTGCAGCTCCCCATTGGCCTGGTGCGCTTGCGAGAGCGCATGAACCCGGCGCTACGTGCGGCGATCCTCAAAGAGGGCATCAGCGCGTGAGTGGTTATCCGCTTTTACTGCTGACGCAACTGCGACAGGCCAGGACCTACTCGATGTGATCTGCATGCAGTTCTTGATAGCCGGGGAAGCTCTAAAGCAATTAGAGAAACTCCGCCCAGGCCTGCTGGCGGCAAGCTTCCCTGAGATCGATTGGAAGGACGCCATTCGCACCTTGGGGGCAGGTAGTCGCCAACCCTCTTGAGCCAACGAGCTGGTCGTACTGAGCATGCGTGCCGATCCATACCCAAAGCAGCTCATCTTCTGATGCTTGCACTGCCAAGGCGCGATGCCTCACGGTGACTTTCAGGAAGTTGTCACTCCTTGGCTGCCACTCAGGCGGCCTGAACCAAGAGTAACTCCAGGTCCAATTCGTGCTCTTCCGGTGGCTTGTTGATCCACACTTCTGCCGGCTGACTCCAGCAGCGCATCCTCAATCGCTTCCAACGGGTAGGGAGGCCGGCCACCCTTGCTGCTGGTCTTAGGATTGTAGGAATAGATCAGATCGAGCAGCGCTTTCCACGGCACAACCGCCTCCATCTAAGGGAGAATGCTGTCTCGCTTGGTGCGCTTTTTGGCCGTCGACTGCTCGTGATAACCGTAGGCAAAGCCTTGCGCGAAACGGTGACCGAGCTGCTTGCTCCCCATGACTTCAGTCCGCGACTAGGATTACTCGGATATTTTCGCGCGGCTGGCCTTGTTTTTCCAGAGCTTACCTAACTGCTCAGCGCTGATGAATGCATGGCCCTCCTAGCGGATGTGTTGCAGCTTCCCCTGAGGCCAACGAGCTCCTGCGAACTGGCTTGCGCAGCCCTTACTCAAGCCATGGCCCTGTCACAGAGCGTCCATGACGCGAATACCAACATTGCAGCGGAGGCAATCGCGTCATAGCTTTGGTACGGAATCCCTATTACTTGAGATACACATTAATGGAAGTGCCACCGGGCCCTCCGCACCGGCTCTTCTGTCCAACGATAGCGCGATCATCACCGATAGTCAGCTGCCCTCAGCTGTCTTCTCTGTTTCCTCCGATCTCCACCTAAAGGGTGTGAAACTGCACGTCCGGATGGCACTGCAGATTGCTCTAGGTACAACTATGGCAGCCAGCCTGATTGGAGCCATTGAGCCAAGTTGGTGCTCTGGTGGACGACCTCCAGCGGCTGCGCATCATCCACGTGCTCGTGGATGCCGAACCCCCAGCGATCACCCGGAGACCAGGTTGTTATCCAGATGGACAGTGCGCCCATGGTGCAACCGGCCAATCCGAGCGATCAACTCCAGTCGATGGCTGTGCTGGTG